>JBEPWV010000174.1:0-3537 GCA_041642175.1 Clostridia bacterium | reverse complement strand
AAGAATGCTGACAGCCGGTCTAATGATGGGATATACAATGAAATCTGATAAGGATAGACTTACTTTGAGAGTCAATGGTGGAGGACCAGCTGGTACTGTTCTTGTAACATCTGATTGCAATGGAAATGTGAAAGGCTATATCCAAAATCCTAGATTTTATGTAGAAGATAAGGAAAACGGGAAATTAAATGTAGGAAAAGCCGTTGGAACTAATGGAACCTTTAAAGTTATACGTGATATAGGTATGAAAGAGCCATACATTGGGCAATCTCAACTTGTAACAGGAGAGATTGGAGAAGATATTGCATCATATTATTTCGAGTCTGAACAACAGCCTACTGTAATCGGTTTAGGAGTATTAGTAAACAAAGATATAACAGTAAAATCCGCAGGAGGATTTATGATACAAACTATGCCGGATTTAAAGGAAGAAGAAATAGTTAAGATTGAAAAACAAATAGCTAAACTTAAAAATGTATCGGATTATTTTAAAGAGGGCAAAAGCATAGAAAATGTAGCAGAAGAGATTTTAAGTGAATTTGAAATAGAAATAACTGAAAAAATACCGGTACAGTATAAATGTGACTGCAGCAAAGAAAAGATTGAAGAAGTTTTGATTTCAGTGGGTAAAGAAGACCTAGAAAAAATTATCAATGAAGATGGTCAAGCTGAGGTAACCTGCAGATTTTGTAATAAAAAATACAATTTCAATAAAGACGATTTACAGAAAATTTTAGAAAGTTTATAAAAATTATTTAAGAAAACCGCAAAGGCGGTTTTTTTAATGCTTTAAATTAAAAAGATATATGATATAATTTTATAGAACATATGATTTTTCTCTTGTTTAAATAAATAATGGAGGTTAAATATATGAAAAAAGCAGCTTTAAAAAATAAATCATTGATTGTATTTAAAGAATTAGACGGCCAGGATGCTGAAGAAGTACTAAACTATTTAAATAAGGTTGGAGGAGAAACAGATTTTTTGACCTTTGGAAAAGAAGGTATACCTTATACAATTGAGCAAGAGAAAGTAGTTTTAAGAAATATGAAGGAAACCGAAAGAAATTATATGATAGGTGGTTATATAAATAAAAATCTTGTTACTATAGGTAGTATTACAAGCTCATCTAGGAACAGATTAAAACATAAAGCCGATATAGGCATAAGTGTATTAAAGGCTTATTGGAACATTGGCGTTGGAAGTCAAATGATGGATTGTCTAATAACCTTGTGTAAAGAAAATAATTTCAGAAAAGTGGACTTGCTTGTTTATGAGAATAATGAAAAGGCTATAAAATTATATGAAAAATTTGGGTTTATTAAGGAAGGTCTATTAAGCAGAGATGTTTTTATTGAAGGAACTTTTTACAGTTCTTATCATATGGGATTAAAAATAGATTAGGAGGAGTAAATGACTTATAAAAGAATTAAAGATTTAAAAGTTAATGAGAGATTTGATAGTTTTTTTCTGGTGAAATCCAGTGAGGTAAAAAGCGACAAAAATGGTAAGCTGTATATGGACCTTATACTGGGAGATGGTATTGAAGAAATAAACGGTAAAATTTGGAATCTAAACAAAGATATTGAAGAAAGAATAGAAGACTACAAAGTTATGAAGATTAGAGGAACAGCAAGTGAATGGAAAGGTTTAAAACAGCTTAAAATAGAAAGAATAAGAGAAATTAACACACAAGACGAAGTAAATATTAAGGATTTTGTTCAAACGGCTCCCTTGGAACCAGATGAAATGTTTAATGAAGTAAAAACTTATACAGCTAAAATTAGAAATGAAGATATTAAGAAAATAGTATTTGAAATAATTACAAAATATAAGGATAAAATGAGTTATTATCCAGCTGCTAAATCCAATCATCATTCTATAAAAGGGGGATTACTTTATCATCTCATAAGAATGTTGAGACTAGGTGAAAAAATATGTCAAACTTATGAAAATATAAATACAGATTTAATCTATGCTGGAATACTACTCCACGATATAAGTAAAATGGAAGAGATGGATTCCAATGAAATGGGTATTGTAAATGACTATACCAGAGATGGAAAATTGTTAGGACATATTACAATGGGAGTTATAGAAGTAGAAAAAGCAGCTGAGAAGCATAATATAGACGAAGAAATAAAAGTAGTACTACAGCATATGATATTAAGTCATCACTATTTCCCTGAATTCGGATCACCTAAAAAACCTATGATTTTAGAGGCTGAGATACTGCATTATATAGATCTTATAGATGCTAGGGTATACGACTTTGAAGAGGGACTTAAAAACGTAGAATACGGAGACTTTTCTGATAGAATATGGACTCTTGATAATGTAAGTATATACAAAAGGAATTTCGATAAAAAAGAATCCAATATAGAAGAATAAATACAAGGGGTTGTAATACTATATGAATCTTAATTATATATTTGGAGTATCTAAAAGCGGAAAGAGTAGATACATTTACCAGCAAATAAAAGAAGATTTAAAAAATACTAATAAGAATTTAATATTAATTGTACCTGAACAAATTACTTATGAAAAAGAAAGAGAATTAATTGATTTTCTAGATACAAATGGAATAATGAAGGTTCAAATACTAAGTTTTACAAGATTGGAATATAAAATACTGGAGGAAGTTGGAGGTATAAAAGAAAAAGAAATAAATGATTACGGTAAAATAATGCTTCTAAGAGAAATCTTTGAAAACAATAAAACTAGTCTAAAAGTTTTTGGCAGATCCTACAAAAAAGAAGGATTTCTAAAAAACTTCAACTCTCTATTAAAGGAACTCAAAGAGAATAGCGTACAAGTAGAATTTCTAGAGGAATTAGAAAACAAAGACTTTGAGAAATACGGTTTTGACAGAAAATTAGAAGATATAAAAATAATATATAAAAATCTTGAGGAAAAACTTAAAAATACATACTTAGACAATGAAGATAAGAAGGAACTATTCATTAAAAAAATTAATGATTCCGACTACATTAATAACAGTATTATTTATATAGATGAATTTAATAAATTTTCATTCCTTCAGATCCAGATGATAAAGGAACTATTACTAACTTCTAAGGAATTATACTTAACTCTTCCTTTAGAGGAGAAGGATTCGGTTGAAAATATTGAAAAAGAAGAATTTAGAATAAGTGTAAATACTTTCAACAATTTAAAAGAAAAACTAGAAATTTTAAATCCAAAAATTAAAATTATTAGTTTAAAAAGAAAAAATATATTAAAAGAGGATATCAATCACCTTGAAAGAAACTTTTTTAATTATTTTCCCCAAAAATATAAATCCTTACCGGAGAATATAGAGATTTTTTACGGCCAGAATCCCTACGAAGAAATAGAAATGGTATCAGATAGAATAGTAAGAGATCTAAAAAAATATAATATTAAGTATAAAGATATAGGGATTCTTTTAGGTGACGAATCTATTTATATCCCTATTATTGAAAAGGTATTTAAAGAGTATGATATACCTTTTTTTACTGATTATAAAAAAGATCTGATAGACAATTCCTTTATTGT
>JBEPWV010000173.1:0-3556 GCA_041642175.1 Clostridia bacterium | reverse complement strand
GAATTTTATGCTTGGTATGTAGTAAGTTCCGCTAACCTGATAATACAGTTTGAGATAGAAGTTTTTAATTTCACTAATTCTATCACTAGGCTGAGCAAATACATTAAATTGGTCTCCAAATTCTTTATAATTATAGAAAAAGTTAGGATCAAAATAAAGATTAACAGCTATAAAAACAGCAGCAAAAATTCCTGTCACAAAAACATAAACCAGCAGCTCTTTTGCTTTAGACTTTTCAATAAATATAATATCGTATAAATACAAGGAGCCAATCACGGCGGCTATGAACAAACTATTTGGGTGAATACCTATATTTAAACCTGTTATTATTCCTAAAATGATAGGTTTTTTTATAAAAGTTTTGCCATTAATATAATAATAAAAACTTAAAATTATTGAAAAAAGTATAATCCCTTCCTGCCTAGCAAAATGAGAAGTGTAAATAAAATGAATGTCAAATGATAATATTAATACTAATAAAAAAGATAACCTATCCGAGTTAAATAATTTTTGACCTACTTTATAAAACAACCATAGTGAGAGAACTCCAAATATTAAAGATATTAATCTAAAAGTAAATAATTCATAACCAAATAAAGTCATAAAAAAAACTTGTATGTAGTGAAAAAAAACTTTTATGCTGTGGGGGAATCGGGGAAGCAAATCAAAAAAAGATTCTGTAACTATCGGAGATCCCTTTTCAAGATAAATTCTGGATAAACCACTTAGCCAGGATTCGTCAGAATGCATAAAAGGAAATTTTGTTAAAAATACCAAATTAATTACAAAATATAATGTTAAAAATAATGCAATTTCTTTTTTTGAAATAAACTCTTTTATTTTCAATAAATAGCTCTTCATAAAATACCATCTTTCATTTAAATATCAATAATTATTATACCTAAAAAAAATCAAAAAATAAAGTATATAACCTAATCAAATACAGTATAATAAAAGACGGTATCAAAAAGAAAACCTTTTATCATATAATATATTGTGTATTATTTAACAATTAATCTAAAACGAAAGGGATGGAGGTACAGATGCGAAAAATATCTTTAATATTAATTGCTTCCTTAATATTTGCATCGTTAGCGAGTCTTAGCGGATGTGCAACATATGATTTTGCAGAAGAGGGAACAGTAATAATATCACCAGGTGAAGCATTAGAATTAGCAAAACAAGACAATGTAGTACTTGTTGATGCACGTAATGAAGCTGAATATGAAGCATACCATTTAGAAGGTGCTGTGTGTATTCCAAGAAGTGAAATAGTTACAGATAGACCCTATGTTAATATGTTAGGACCTAAACAAAGAATTGAGAAAGTTATGGGTGATAGAGGTATATCTAATGACACATTAGTTATTACTTATGATAATAACAACAACATGGACGCTTCAAGACTATGGTGGACTTTAATGGTATATGGACATGAAAATGTAAAAATTATAAACGGTGGGGTAAATGCACTAGCTAAAGATGGTGTTGAATTTGTCCAAGAGGTTCCTGAAATAGAAGAAGTTGAATTTGAAGCAACAGGACCAAATACTGATTACATTGCAACAAAAGAAGAAGTGGAAGGCTACTTAAATGAACCTCAAGAAGATATAGTTATACTAGACACAAGAACACAAGAAGAGTATAATGCAGGAACTATTCCTGGATCTGTATTATATAATTATGAAAACAATAACTATTCAACGGGAGCCTTTAAGTCTCCTAAGGATATACAAAATGATTATTTAGACATAGGTATAGAACCAAATGATACAATTGTTATGTTTTGTAAAACTTCCATCAGAGGAGCTCAAACTTTTGCAGCTTTATGGAATGCAGGATATAGAAATTTAAAACTGTATGACGGAGCTTGGGTAGAGTGGAGTGATAGCGATGAAGCACCAGAGGAAGAACCTTCATCAACACCAGCACCACCACCATCATCTTCAGACGGAAGTTGATATAAATAAAATTTAGGGGTTACAAAATTAAATTAAATAGGAGGATTTAAATGAACACATTATTGAAAAGATTTTTAGTAATTTTAACAGTTTTAGCACTTGTATTTAGCTTGGTGGCTTGTTCTCCAAGTGAAGAACCAGAAGAACCAGAAGCACCAGCAGAAGAGCCGGAAGAAGAGCCGGAAGAAGAACCAGAAGAAAGTGATGAAGTTGAAGAATCAGCCTTAAGTTACTTTGCAAATTACGAATCAAGTAACATTATTCCTAGTGAAGATGTTTTTGCAATGATGGATAATGAAGACGACATATTTATACTTGATATAAGACAGCCTGATGTATATGGTGAAGGCCATCTAGAAGGAGCCGTTAATATTCCTTGGAATAGAGATTTTGGATATTATGTAGAAAATTTACCAAAGGATAAGCCTATATACCTATACTGCTATACAGGACAAACAGCAGGGCAGGCAACAGCTGTTTTAAGAATGGCTGGTTATGATGTACAGTCAATAAAATACGGTTTTGTATTAGGAGTTTCCAATACAGAAGGTTACGAAGATTATCTTGAAACTGATGCAAATGAATTAGCAACAGATGCAGTAAGCGAAATGTCATCAGCAATGGAAGATAGAGTTATAGAGTATTTCGAAAATATGGCAGCAGCAGATATTAAAAATAATATTATATCTTCAGAAGCTGCTTACAAACGTTTAGTAGATGAAGATGATAGTGTACATTTCTTATCAATAAGACAGGCAGCAGACTACGAAGAAGCTCATATACCTACAGCAACAAATATTCCTTGGGGTCAAGATATGCAGATGGAATTCGATAGTTTGCCAAAGGATAAAACTATTATAGTAAACTGCTACTCAGGTCAAACAGCAGGACAGGCAGTTGCAGTGATGAGATTCTTAGGATACGATGCAGTATCATTAAAGAGTGGAATGGGTACACCTGTAACAGCACCTAGTGGATGGTCTAATGAAGGATTCCCGACACATACAATAGAAGAAGCAGCTACAGATTATTTTGCTAATTACGAATCAAGCAACATTATTCCTAGCGAAGATATTTTTGCGATGATGGATAGCGAAGAAGACATGGTTATTTTAGATATCAGACAACCGGATGTATATGGTGAAAGTCACATAAAAGGCGCAGTAAATATACCTTGGAATGCAGAATTCGGTCAGCATGTTGAATCTTTACCAATGGATAAACCTATATACTTATACTGCTACACAGGACAAACAGCAGGGCAGGCAACAGCTGTTTTAAGAATGGCTGGTTATGATGTACAGTCAATAAAATACGGTTTTGTCTTAGGAGTATCAAATACAGAAGGACATGAAGCTTATCTTGAAGCTGAAGCTAATGAACTACCTGCAGAAGCAGTAAGTGAAATGGCTCCAGCAATGAAAGCTAGAGTAGTAAAATATTTCGAAGATATGGCAGCAGCAGACATTAAAAACAATATCATTTCATCAGAAGCAGCTAATTCATTATTAGCAACAGGAGATGAGAGTGTATACTTCTTATCAATACTACAGGCAGAAGATTATGCTGAAGTACACATACAAACAGCATCAAAT
>JBEPWV010000172.1:0-3574 GCA_041642175.1 Clostridia bacterium | reverse complement strand
CCTTTACTCATAGCTATAGTAAGACCAGTTGTATCCACACCAAAATAAAAGTATGCAATAGCAATAGCAGATATTACAGCTAAGGCTCCGGACTTTCCTGTACTCATTTTTAGTGCCAAGAGGCAGAATAGTAGTATAATTAAAGGTGTTAATGATAATAATAATTCCATTTGTAAAAAGTTCCTTTCTACATTGCTATATGCAATCTCGATATTTCTTAATATATAATAAATTTTAATTTTTTATTATCATTTAGAAATTTATAAGTTTCATTGTGTTTTATTAAATATAAAACAATTTCACTATAAAATCAATATACATAATGAAGTTTTTTTGAAGAAAAAGTTTGTTTTACCTTTCATTTTGTAGATAATCCACTTTATTAATGATTTTTTGTTAAATAAAAAATCCACACTTTTTATATTTTATTCTAAAGTGCAGATTTTACCTTTGTTTTCCTATTGGATTTTTTTGTATTTATATTTCAAATACTTTTCCAGTCATTAGTTCTTTAAATTTTTCTCCGTATTTTTTTGATAATAAATATTCTGCAGCTAATCCTGTACAATGTCCAGCTGAAACAAACTTCAAGTCATATTTCCCAAGTTCTACAATGATTTTATTGATCTGAGCTTCATTTTTGTTAAGTAAATGAAGTCCTCCTATGATACCGTATACTTTATTATTTCCTGTAACATTTACAGAATGCTCTACTATTTCTACTATTCCTGCATGACTGCAACCGGTAACTATAAATAATCCTTTGTCTTTTAGATTAAATACTGCAGACATATCATCTGTGAAAAAATCAATTTCGTATTTATCTTGATCTACTTTATTTACATATCCTGTAGGTTCATTTCCAATATCTCTTTTTATTTGACCTGTAGATATAACTCCAGGTAGAATTTCGAAAGGCTCTTTACTTAGGTTTAATTTACCATGGCTTTTTTCTATATTTTTTCTGTTGTTTTCTTCTGTAACACCTTTACATACTAGTATGTCAGTTTTTTTATAGGTATCTCTAAATAAATCGGTATGTCCGATTATTTCGATATCTTTATCAATATGTCTCAGTATTCCTACTAGTCCACCGGTGTGATCAAAGTGACAGTGGGATAGAAATATTTTTTCTGCTTTATTTAACTCTACTTCTAATATTTCTGCATTATATAATATAGGTTGGTACTCCTGTCCAGTGTCGAATAATAGGGTATGTTTGTCATCTCCTTCTTTAAATTCGATGAAAAATGATAAACCATGCTGTCCAAGATATGATTTATTTTTGTCAACTTTATCATTCATAAGTGTTGTAATTTTAAGATTTTCCACTTCTGATGAAAATATTTGATATTTATTCATTTGAACCTCCCCAATTTCACTCTTCTCTATTCATAAAGTATTCTTCTAAGGTGGTATCTTCTTTATAAATCTTTGTCGCTAAGTTTTCCCCTACATATCTTAAATGCCATGGTTCGTAAAGATATCCAGTGATGTCTTCCTTGCCTTCAGGGTATCTTATGATAAATCCAAATCTGTGGGCGTTTTCTCTTGTCCAGATACCTTCTTTCGTTTCACCAAATGCATCTTCTAATTGATAGTTTACACTTGCTGCTGTAATATCCAAGGCTAGTCCTGTTTGGTGCTCGCTCTGGCCCGGATATGCGCTGTATTTGTCAGCATAATCCTGACCGTGATTATTTACTATACTGTGGTATAAGCTGTCCTGAGTAGCATAGGATCTGTACCCGGATCTGGCTACTAAATTAAGGCCTTCTTCTTCATTGGCTGCCTTAAACATTTCTGTAATGGCATCAGATGCTGCCTTTCTAAGCTGATTTATTTCCGGATTAGGTAGGCAGGTTTCTACTTCCAACTTTACTAAATCCTGTGGTGCATATTCTGAACTAAGATTCCTTTCCTTGTTTACCACCATGTCGTAGGCGTCAGGATTGGTTATGACGCCATTTTTATCTATAGTGTCCTCCAGGGAGTTAAATATCTCAATAACAGCGTAAAGGTCTATATCTACCTCTTCTTCCCCTACGTACTGTGCTATTACCACGTGCTCTTCTCCTGTGATAGTATCTTCTCCTACCAGAGCTTTATTATTTTCAAAACTAATTTTTCCCGTGTCTCCTCTAAATTTCATATCTGATGTAATATCTATAGTTTTACCACCTTCTAAAATGGCTTCTACTTTAAACTCCACTTCTTCTCCTGTCCCAGCTAAAACCTTCTCAGGTGAAATATTAACCCCGGTTATATTAGGTTCTTTTTCTATTATCTCCTCCGGCAAATCCACCCCGGGATCTTCTATAACTGATTTGCATCCTGTAAGTATTATTAATAATGCTACTGTGATTACAAGTAATTTTTTCATAATTCTCCTCTTTCTGTTTGTTTTTATAATGTTGATTGACTCTATTTATTATTATATGACTTGAGTTTGTATATGTCTACTGATATATTATTAAGATTGTTAATCATAAATTGAAAACTAGCTGATTTTATTATATATTTAAAGGTGTTAGAGTAAACTATGAAAGGAGAAATATATGAAGATATTAATTGCACCGGATTCTTTTAAAGGTAGCTTATCATCGGAAGATATATGTAAAGCTGGAAAAACAGCTTTAGAGTTTTCTATTGAAAACGCTGAGGTTGATATCCTGCCTATGGCCGACGGCGGCGAAGGCACTGTAGATTCTCTGGTTATTAATACTGGAGGCAGATACGTTGATATTACAGTTACTGGTCCCTACGGAGAAGATGTAAATGCAAAATATGGAATTTTAGGTGATGAAGAAACTGCTGTAATAGAAATGTCCAGTGCTTCAGGATTAGCTTTAGCTGATAAAAATAATTTGAATCCTACCAAATCCACAAGCTACGGAACCGGGGAAATGATAATGGATGCTGTAAAAAAAGGATGCAGAAAATTTATTATAGGTATAGGAGGCAGTGCTACAAACGACTGTGGAATAGGTATGCTGCAAGCTTTAGGTTTTGAATTTAAAGACCAAAGTGGTGCTTCTTTTTACGGCTGTGGGGGAAGTTTAGTTAAGATAGAAAATATATCCAATGAAAATGTAGAGACTGGTGTATTGGAATCTGAGTATTTAGTAGCCTGTGATGTTGATAATCCCCTTACCGGACCAAGAGGTGCTACTCACATATACGGACCTCAAAAAGGAGCAACAGCCCAAATGCTTCAATCCTTAGAAGAGGGTATGATTAAATTTGGCAATCTTGCTGAAAAATTTTTTAATAAAAAAATAGTTGAAATACCGGGTGCGGGTGCAGCGGGAGGTATGGGTGCTGCTTTACACGGATTTTTAAATGCTGAACTAAAATCAGGTTTTAAAATAATAAGTGAGGCTGTAAAACTGGATGATTTGGTTAAGAATAATAACTACGATGTGATATTTACCGGGGAAGGTAAAATGGACCATCAGACCTCCATGGGCAAGCTGGTGTCGGGAATATCTAAACTTGGACAAAAATATAATGTACCGGTTATTGCTGTTTGCGGCTCTTTAGATAAAGGTTGGGACATTATGGAAGAAAAAGG
>JBEPWV010000171.1:0-3576 GCA_041642175.1 Clostridia bacterium | reverse complement strand
AAAATGTCTGGGGATACGATTATTTTGGTGAAACTAATTTAATTGATGTATATGTCAGATATTTAAGGAGTAAGATAGATCAAAAATATGACATAAACATCATAAAAACCGTAAGAGGAGTAGGATATATAATAAGAGATTGACCTATGAGAGTGAGATTATGAAAAAATCAAAACTACAAAAAAATTTAAAAAAAATAATAAAAGTAATTACTCTACCTTTAAGTTTTTTAAAGAAAATTATTGATAATATTAGAAAAAAAATTAAATTATCTATTACTTTTAAAATAACTTCTACATATTTAGGATTATATCTTTTGTCATTAGTACTGGTAATTATACTAACTTTAGTTGGTTACTTAGGATATAAATTATATGAATTAGATAATACCGGAGATTCATATGCTCCATATATTGTAGAAAAAACAGTACGCAATAAAGAGTCATTAGATGCTTTTGTCATAGATGAAAGAATTGAAGGTATTTTACTGCATAATGATAATTTTAATCTAATATCAAGAACAGGTAATGAATATAAAGATTATGAAAATAATATTTTTTCAAAAATAGAAATAATAAGAAATAATAGGATTTATAAATATACTAACAGCTATGCCTTTAACGATAAGCTCTACTACTTAACGATAAACTTTAACATACAAAGAATTATATCGGAACTTACTATAATAGGTATTTTTATAACGGGAGCAGGTTTATTAGGTGCCTTAATATTAGCAGCTATAGGTCCTTTAGCAAGCAAAAAAATCGTTAGACCTATCAAAGATATGACAGAAGTTGCAAAAACTATAACAGCAAATAATATTAACACTAGACTAAATGTTAAAGCATCCCAATATGAATTAAAAGAATTAGCAGAAACATTTAACAAAATGATGGATAGAATTGAAGAAGATTATATCAGACAGCAGCACTTTGTCTCGGATGCATCTCATGAGCTTAGAACTCCAATAGCAGTTATGAAAGGTTATGCTGATATGCTAGACAGATGGGGCAAAAAAGATCAAGAGGTACTGGAAGAATCTATACAAGCAATCAAAAATGAAACTAACAACATGCAGGATTTAGTAGAAAAATTGTTATTCATTGCTAGAAATGACAAAAATACCTTAAAATTAAACAAAGAAGAATTTGTACTTCAAGATTTAGTAAAAGAAGTTGCTAAAGAAACTAAAATGATAAGTAATAATAAAAACATAGAATGTATTTGTGAAGATGATTCTCAAGTATTTGCTGATAAAAATAGAATCAAACAGGCAATAAGAATATTTGTTGAAAATGCAATAAAATTCACACCGGATAAGGGGAGTATATTTATAAGATGCAGACGTGATGGAGAGTATACAATTGTTGATATAGAAGATACAGGAATAGGAATAAAAAAGAGAAACCTTAAAAAAATATTTGATAGGTTTTATAAAGAAGAGTTATCAAGAGAAAAAGAACACGGAGGACATGGATTGGGATTAAGTATTGCAAAAATAATCGTCCTAGGTCATAGAGGTAAGATCAAAGTCAAAAGTAAATATGAAAAAGGTTCAATTTTTTCAATATATTTACCATACATAAAAAAATAATTTTTAGGAGGTTTGTATATGGATTTTAGAGCAGATATAGGGATTTTTGGAGGATCTGGATTTTATGAATTTTTAGATAATATAATTGAAGTAGAAATAGATACTCCTTATGGCAAGCCCAGTGATAAAATATCTATAGGAGATTACAAAGGTAAAAAAATTGCTTTTTTACCCCGTCATGGAAGAGAACACTCAATACCACCACATAAAATTCCTTACAGAGCAAACATTTATGCAATGAAAAAACTTAAAGTTAAACAAATTATATCACCGTGTTCCTGTGGAAGCTTAAATCCAAAATTTGAACCTGGAGATTTTGTAGTCTCCGATCAATTTATTGATAGAACTAAAGGCAGAGAGGATACATTTTTTGAAGGGCCTACTGTAGAACACGTAAGTTCGGCAGAACCTTATGATGAAGGCTTAAGAAAAATAACTATTGACACAATTAAAGAGCTAGACATAAAAGTACATGATAAAGGTACGGTAGTTGTTATTAACGGACCTAGATTTTCCACAAAAGCTGAAAGCAAATGGTTTAGAAATATGGGTGGGGATATTATAAACATGACTCAATATCCTGAATGCTACTTAGCTCTCGAACTAAAGATACCTTTTGTAAATATTGCATTAGTAACAGATTATGACTCAGGCTTAGAAGGAAGAGATGATATAAAACCAGTTACTATGGAAGATGTATTAGAAGTATTCAATAAAAATGTAGAAAATGTTAAAAAGGTGATTTTCAAGATAATAGAAAAACTATAGAAAGAGTTAATATGAGAGATTTGAACTTAAAAGTAAAAGAAATAATTTCAGAAACTTTTAACACCAATAAAAACAATGTAAACATTGATTTTATTGATCACAGCATACTAGATAGAAATTATGTTTATACATTTTGTTTAAATAAAATAGAGTATGTTATAAAAATTTCCTACAGTCATGAAAAATGGTTAAATGAGATTAATGTACTAAAACTCCTTAATGAAAATTATTTTGTTCCAAACCTTGAAAATTATGGAGAAAAAAATAATTTGAATTATATTGTTATGAGAAAAATTCCAGGATACAATCTGGTTGATATGATCAATAGTTTTTCTGAAAAAAAACAGTTGAAAATTTTAAATGAAATAGGTAAAAATCTAGCACTAATTCACAGTACTGGTAAATATTATTATTATGGATGGAATAAAAGCATAAAAGAATCCAGTTTAATTGAAACTAGGAAGAAAAAAGATAAAAGAATAATAGAAAAAATAAATAAACTTGAATTTGAGGAATCAGAAGTTGTAAAAAAAGGCATAGAAATATTAAATAAAGATAGATCTAATCTAAAAGATCTAGACCCAATGTTAACTCATAAAGATTTTTCCCTTAGAAACATATTGATAGATAGTAGAGGAGAAATAACAGGTATAATAGATTACGAGCATTCTGAACCGGAAGATCCTTCTTTAGATATATGCAGTATGTTTCATACTGATATTTTAGATGATGAATTGCACTTTAATAGTTTTAAAAATGGATATGAAAAAGTATTAAAATTCCCGGAAAATTTTTTAAAAAATAAAAGATATTACATGGTTAACACAGGTTTATATCTTTACGGTCGTTTTTCAGATAAAGGAATGGGAGCAAACAAAAGAGGTATAGAACTAATAAAAAATTCACTGAACTATTAAATAAGTTCGGTGAATTTTTTATCTGTCCATTTCTTTACATACAATATATCATCTAGACTATTAACTTCAAAAGGACTGTGCTGCTCCATGAGTTTTTCAATATAATTAGCTATATCGAGAAATTTAATTTCTTTATTTAAGAATTTCTCCACAGCAATTTCATTTGCTGCATTTAAAACAGATGGCATTGTGCCCCCGATGGAAATAGCTTTATAAGCCAAATTTAAGCACTTAAAAGTATTTACATCAGGCTTATTGAAATTTAGCTGTTTAATCTTAAATAAATCTAAAGATAGA
>JBEPWV010000170.1:0-3589 GCA_041642175.1 Clostridia bacterium | reverse complement strand
ACACAGGACCGGGAGCTATATCAATTTTTTTCCTGGGAGAAAAAACCGGAAGATTTTAGTGATATGAGGTGTATTTAAGTGAGGAAATTTTTAAGAATTACCGGGAGAATTTTATTTATTCTTGTTTTTGGTTTTTTTGCAGTCTTTTTTATAGGAGAAGGCATATCAGGTGGAGAAATACAAGAATCAGGAATACCTATGGAATTATTAATTTTAGCAATAAGCTTTCTGGTTATGTTAATTGGCTTTATGATATCTTTTAAGGATCAAAAATTTGGAGGATTGATTATCCTTGCAGGAGGAGTATTCAATGGGGCTTATATGATTTTTAGAGGGGGCACTGGAGATTTAGATGCAGCGGCTGTCTTTGGATTACCCTTTGTAATACTGGGATTGATAATAATTAGTACTGAAAAAAGAGACAGGTTGCGATTTTAAAAGGATGCTGAAAAAATCAGCATCCTTTAATTAATTTATAATACTTAATTAAGCTTTACCTGCCGAACCAAACATTATCATTTTTGCTTTAATAGTTTCCTTCATAGCATCTCTAGCTGGAGTAATTATCTTTCTCGGATCGTATGCATCGCTTTTATCAACAAAATCTCTAACAGCTGCACTAAAAGACAATCTTATGTCTGTATCAATATTAATCTTATTAACGCCTAAGGATACTGCTTTTCGTATACTTTCTTCAGGAACTCCGGAAGATCCGTGGAGTACAATAGGCATGTCAAGTTTCTTTTTAATCAATTCAAGTTTATCAAAATCCAATTTAGGGTCACCTTTATAAGGGCCGTGAGCGGTACCTATTGCTATTGCTAAAGAATCAATCCCTGTTTCCTTTACAAGTTTTTCAGCTTCGTCAGGATCTGTGAAAGTTGCTTCTCTTTCCGATACAGTTACATCATCCTCTGTACCACCAATTTTACCTATTTCTGCCTCTACTGAAACACCTACGGCGTGGGCAATTTCGCATACTTTTTTAGTAGTATCTATATTTCCCTGTAGTGGGAGCTTAGAAGCATCAATCATTACAGAAGTAAATCCATGTCTTAAACAAAGCATGATTTGTTTAAAATCCGTACCGTGATCTAAGTGTAATGCTATTGGAATATCCGTGTCTTCTGCTAAAGCCTTTACCATAGCGGATATCATTTTAACACCAGCATATTTTAATCCACCTTGACTGGCTTGTATGATTACAGGGGATCTGGTTTCTTCTGCTGCAGAAATTATAGCCTGACATTGTTCCATTGTATTTACATTAAAAGCACCTACTGCATATCCTTCTTTGTGAGCCTTATCTAGTAATTCTTTACCTGTTACTAACATTATGTTCCCTCCTAAATTTATTGAAAAATGAATCATTTAATTTAATAAAATAATTATATTATAATATAAATTAAAATACAACGATAATTGAAATTTAAAGAAATTTAGCCGTTTTAATTGACTCAAAAGAAAGTAAATGATATGATTAATTTACCTATCAATAATACTTACCTAAAACAATCCTATTTTGGAAAATCCATTAGTAAATTAAAGAAGGGATATTTCTGTGGATTTTTTATGTTTGAAAACACTCGGAGGTGTAGATTTGAATCTCAATGAACTTTCAAAAATGAAACTAGCAGAACTAAAAGAGCTTGCAAAAGAAAAGGACATTAAAAATATAAGTAAATATAAAAAAGCTGAACTTATAGACAAAATTGTAGAAAAGCTTGAAAATATTAAACTTGACGATGAAAAAGAAAAACACAAAAAGGACTTGCCTGATAGATTATCAGATGAAATAGATAACAGTGACGACATATCTCTAGTATCAGGAATCTTAGAAACTCATCCCGATGGTTACGGGTTTTTAAGGAGACATAACTATCTTTCATCAGATGACGATGTGTATATATCACCGTCTCAGATTAGAAGATTCCATATGAGGACTGGAGATAAAATTGGAGGTATCACAAGACCCCCAAAACAGGGAGAAAAATATAAAGCGTTACTCTATGTTAAAAAAGTCAATGATGAAGACCCTGAAAGCGCTCGAAAAAGACCTAATTTTGATACCCTAACACCGATATTTCCAGAAGAACGAATCAAAATGGAAAGATCCAGAAGACAGCTGTCTACAAGGATAATTGATATGATAGCACCAATCGGTAAGGGACAAAGAGGTATGATAGTGGCTCCTCCAAAAGCAGGAAAAACTACTTTACTAAAAAGCATAGCAAACAGTATAGCTAAAAACTCTCCGGAGCTGGAAGTTATTATATTACTTATAGATGAAAGACCTGAAGAAGTTACAGACATGCAGAGATCTGTAAAAGGAGAGGTAGTATACTCAACCTTTGACGAACTGCCAAAACACCATATCAAGGTAGCAGAAATGGTTCTAGAAAGAGCAAAACGATTAGTAGAACACGGTAAAGATGTAGTAATACTAATGGATTCCATTACTAGACTGGCTAGAGCATACAACCTTACAATACCGCCAACCGGCAGAACTTTATCAGGAGGATTAGACCCAGGAGCATTACACAATCCAAAAAGATTTTTCGGAGCTGCAAGAAATATAGAATTCGGCGGAAGTCTTACCATACTAGCTACAGCCCTTGTAGAGACGGGAAGTAGAATGGATGATGTTATATTCGAAGAATTTAAAGGTACAGGAAACATGGAAGTACACTTAGATAGAAAGCTCTCGGAAAAACGTGTATTCCCGGCTATAGACATAAACAAATCCGGTACAAGAAGAGAAGATCTGCTATTAGATCAGTTCGAACTTCAAACTATATGGGCTTTAAGAAAAGCTCTTAGCAACTACCCGATAGATTATGTAACTGAGAAGCTTATAGATGGTTTAGCTACAACGAAAACCAACGTTGAATTTATTCAAAACGTTGATAAATTCATGGATATACCTAAAAATAACGGTAGAAAATAAAAAAACATTGAAATGTTTTTGATACTATGCTATAATTTTTTAGTGCTAAGAAGATAATATTAAATATGATAGATATCATTGAAGGAAAGAGGTGAAAGGCATGAAAAAAGATATACAACCAGAATATAAAAAAGTTCAGGTGACGTGTGCTTGTGGCAATACATTCGAAACAGGATCAGTTACAGATAAAGATGAAATAAAAGTGGAGATTTGTTCAGAATGCCATCCTTTCTTTACTGGAAAACAGAAACTTATCGACAAAGGTGGAAGAGTTGACAAGTTTAAGAAAAAATACGATTTGGATTAATTTTCAAAGAGAAAACTTGAATAAAAAAGCAAGAATTTCAGCAGTTGAGCTGAAATTCTTTTTTTATATAAGGTAATATAGTTTATATAAATTATTAATTCAGTTGCCAGTACTCAGGATTTAGAAGTAACAAGAAACGCTCAAAGCTACTCGCCAAATTCGTTTTGCATCCAAAACAGTGTCTCGTATAAAGCTTTTTCGCTTATTCTGTACTTCTATAAATCCCTCCTAAGGCGCCTTCATTTAATAACTTTATCTTAACATTCTTTCTAGATTTTCTGTTATTTAGCAAATTAATTAATATAAATTTAATTGAATAATTTTATATTAAACAT
>JBEPWV010000169.1:0-3598 GCA_041642175.1 Clostridia bacterium | reverse complement strand
GGTAGAGGTTTAGGCCATACCGGCGGCACTATAGATAAGCTAGAGTCTATAAAAGGTTTTAACGTTAATTTAACTAGAGAAAAAATGTTTGATATAGTAAATAAAGTTGGATTTGCAATAGCAGGTCAAACGGGAAATCTAGTTCCTGCAGATAAAAAGCTGTACTCCCTAAGAGATGTAACTGCTACGGTAGATAATATTTCATTAATTGCCAGCAGCATAATGTCTAAAAAAATCGCCGGTGGAGCAGACTATATATTGCTGGATGTAAAAGTTGGTTCCGGTGCTTTTATGGAAGACCTGGATGATGCCATCAAACTATCTAAAGAAATGGTGGATATTGGCTATAGATTTAATAAAAAAACCTACGCTGTATTAACTAACATGGATCAGCCTCTCGGCAATAAAATCGGTAATGCTTTGGAAGTTAAAGAAGCAATTGAAACTTTAAAAAACGAAGGTCCCGAAGACTTTTCCAACTTGTGTAAATACTTAAATTCTGTAATGCTTAAAATGGTAGGCAAGGTGGAGAGTGTAGAAGAAGGATTGGAAAAAACTTCTCAAATGCTTGATAGCAGTACTCCCTTTGATAAATTTAAAGAGTTTGTGAAAATGCAGCAGGGAGATGTTGATGTAGTAGAAAATATAGAAAAACTTCCTAAAGCCGTTAACATTATAGAAGTTAAGTCTGAAAAAGATGGATATGTTAAGAGTATTGATGCAAAAGACATAGGTATCAGTGCAATGATGACAGGTGCCGGTAGAGAAAATAAAGAGAGTGAGCTTGATTTTTCAGCTGGGATTATATTAGCAAAAAAAATTGGAGATAAGGTTGATAAAGGTGAAACTTTAGCATATATACACTCCAATATAGATAACAATAATGAAATTGCTGAAAAAATAAAAGCAGCAGTATTAATAAGTGAAGAAAATATTGATAAGCCTAGAATCATATACGGATATGTGGATTACGAAGGATATCACGAGAACAAATAGGAGATAATTATGGAATACATCGTAAATCTAAATAAATTTCAAGGACCCTTTGATTTATTGTTTCATTTAATTGAAGAACACGAAATAGAAATCTATGATATTCCTATCTCAGAAATAACTGAACAATACATAGCATATTTAGATAAAATGACTGAGTACAGCATGGATGTAACAAGTGAGTTTATATTAATGGCCTCTACTCTTATAGAAATCAAATCCCGTATGCTTCTCCCTACTTTTTCTAAAAATGAAGAAGATGACCCTAGACAAGATCTGGTTAATAGATTGATTGAGTATAAATTATTTAAAAATGTAAGTGAGAAGTTTAGGGATAGAGAAGAAGAGGAATTAAAATTTCTTCCAAAACCAAAGGAAGAAGTTGAATACGACTTTAAATTCAACGAGCAGATTTTATTTGAAGAAATAAACGTATACGACTTACTAAATTCTATTAACTCTTTATTAAAACGTAGGAAAATTGAAATCGGCAGAGAAGTACCTAAATTCAAATTTCGATACGATGAATATAGTGTAACGAAATGTATTAAAATGATAAAGGATATATTAAAAGAAAAATCTAAGGTAAGTTTAATTGACATATTTAGAATAGATTTTAACAAAGGTTTTATTATAGCAATTTTTTTAAGTATATTGGAAATGTCTAGAGACAATAAAATAAAAATAATCCAGGACAATCTTTTTGAAGATATATACTTAATAAGCAAATAGAGGTGACTATGAATAATACAGAAATAAAAAGTGCAGTGGAGAGTATGCTGTTTATTTGGGGAGATCCCCTTGATATTAAAGACATGATGGATATTTTACAAATAAGTAAAAAGGAAGTAGAAGTTGCTATTAATTCCCTTATTTTAGATTACGAAAATGAAGATAGGGGTATTATTTTGAAAAAATTTGGCGATAGTTATCAGCTTAAAACTAAAGATAAAAACTACAAATATATATCGCCGCTATACAAACCAAATACTCATAGAGGACTTTCCGATGCAGCAATGGAGACACTTTCCATAATTGCATATAAACAACCTATTACTAAAATAGAAATAGAACAAATAAGAGGAATAAAATCCAGCTATATTATTAATGCTCTTAAAGATAGAAGTCTTATAGAGGTAGTAGATAAGTTGGATAAACCTGGTAATCCTTTATTGTACGGCACAACAAAAGATTTTCTATCATATTTTGGATTAAAATCTTTAGATGAACTACCAAAACTCCCTTATGATGAGGATTTAAGAATTTTAGAAAAAGAACAGGAAGAGGATGAAAATAATGAGACTGAATAAATATATTAGTCACAGTGGTTATACATCTAGAAGAAAAGCAGATGAAATAATTTTTCAAGGTAGAGTTAGGGTTAATGATAATGTAGAAAAAAATCCCGGATATAAGGTTGACTTAGGAAAAGATAAGGTTACTATTTCAGGTAAGGAAATTAAATTAGAAGAAAAAACAGTATATGTAATGCTAAATAAACCCAAGGATGTAATTACTTCAGCTGATGATCAGTTTGACAGAAAGACCGTTGTTGATATGATAGATGTAAAAGAAAGAATATATCCTGTAGGTAGACTTGATTATGATTCTACAGGCATGATTATACTTACCAACGATGGTGAATTAACTTACAAGTTAACTCATCCAAAACATGAAATATATAAAAAATACTTTGTAAAGGTAAATAAAGTCCTTAGCAGTAAGGAAATATACACCCTATCCCGGGGTGTAGAAATAGACGGATATAAAACCAATAAGGCTATGATTGAAGTAATAAGTAAAAATAAAGGAAATACTAATATGTATGTTTCTATAGATGAAGGAAGAAACAGGCAGATAAGAAAGATGTTTAAAACTGTGGGAGCAGATGTTCTTTCTCTTAAAAGAATTGCTATTGGAAAACTTATACTTGGTAATTTAAAGGAGGGTAATTGGAGATATTTAACTAAAAGGGAAGTTGATTATTTAAAATCTCTGTAAAAATGAATTTTTTTAATTTTGTAGAAATGAGTCATTTTCTAATAGATAATTACCTTAAAAAAGAATCAGTAGTTGTAGATTGTACTTCCGGTAACGGATTTGACAGCTTATATTTATGCAACACCTTGCAAGGAAAAGGTTATTTGTTTTCATTTGATATACAGGAGGAAGCAATTAAAAGAACAAAGAAGCTTTTGGATGAAAATTGCAGTTACAGCAATTACAGATTGATTCAAGACACTCACAGTAATATAAATCAATATATATCAGATAAAATAGATTTCGCAATTTATAATTTAGGGTATTTGCCAAATAGCCCTTCTAAAATCAAAACTAACCCGGGAGAAACTATTAGTTCTTTAGAAATAGTTTTAGAATTATTGAGTAAAAAGGGAATGGTAGTAATCGTAGCATATACAGGCCAGGATAAAAGCAAGGAAAGAGATGAAATATCCAAATATTTAGAAAAAATTAATCCAAAAAAATTTTCAATTATGAATTTAAAACTAATAAATGTAAATAATTACCCACCTGAAGTTTTTATAATTCAAAAAAATGCATGATACTTAAATTTTCTTTCATGCATTTTTTTTGATTTAAAGTG
>JBEPWV010000168.1:0-3616 GCA_041642175.1 Clostridia bacterium | reverse complement strand
CATTTGGAATGGATATATTTGAAGAAAGTGTATTTTTCGATATCGAAACCACAGGCCTTAATCCAAAATATTCAAAGATAGTAATGATAGGGGCTTTATATCTTGGAAAGGAAAATTATACTTTAACTCAACTTTTTTCCGAAAAAGATGATGAAAAAGAAGTAATTCAAAAATTTATTCATATAATAAAAGATTATAAATATTTAATTTCCTATAATGGAAATTCTTTTGATTTAAGATTTATAAAAAATAGAGCACATTTTAATAATTTAAATTTAAATCTTAAAAACAAATGTCTAGTAGATTTATTGAAAGTATTTAGAGCCAGTAGAGATACTTTTAATACTAAAAATCTAAAATTAAAAACAGTTGAAAAATTTTCTAATATCGATAGAAAAGATCAGTTATCCGGGAAGGATTTTGTTAAACTATACACCTCATATCTTCTTAATCCAAAAAAGGAATACCTTGAGTTAATGCTGCAGCACAATTTTGAAGACATAAAAAATTTACCCAAACTATTTAAAAATTATAATATGTTTGAAAACAGATTAAATGTAAATTATAAGGAATATATTTTAGATATCTTTATTGACAAAAATTCTTTTAACATCAGAAATGATCGAATCAACATAAAGGCCAAAACTTATAGCATAAACACATTTGATACTATAATAAATGATTTTAATCATAAGTTGGAGTGGAATAAAAAATCAGGGTTAATGTCTTTTGAAATACTTACTAAAAAAGGAAAATTGAGTGATGGAAGAATATTAAATTACTTAGATTTAAAGGATGTATTCAAGGTTAATTTAACCTGTAAAAATAATCTTAATATACCTGAAAATTTTTTAGTATTATCTATAGAGGACAATCTTGAGAAAAATAACATCTTGAAATTTATATCTTTACTTTTTGAATATAAAAAAATTCCTTGATTAAATTCAAGGAATTTAAAATATCTTTTCAATTAAATCTTTAAACTCTTTATAAGCTGGGTGAATTTCTAGATCTTTTAAAGCCTCAGCCATACTTTTATAATACCATCCTTGTTGATTCTTGTTTTTTTGATGGAATTTTTCCCAGAGATCATCTCCTAAAATTTGATAGTCTCTATAAATAGATCTCATGTTTGCCAATTTATCTCCTAAGGCAATTATTTTAGAATCTATATTTGCTTCATGCATAAAAAATTCAACAGTTTCTTCTTTTCTAATATTCCATGTATCTTCTGGGTTTTCATCTTTTCTTTTATTTTCGCTTTCGTAGGAAACTAACTCGGCAATATAACCAAACTTTTCTTTTAATGTTTCATAACTAATATCCGTATCTTCTAAAACATCATGTAAAACAGCAGCAGCAATAACCTCTGGGTTATCTGTCATTGTAGAAACTATTGATGCTGCTTCTAAAGGATGTAAAATGTAAGGAGTTTTCTTGCCCTTTCTATACATACCTTCATGAGCTTTGACAGCAAAAATTATGGCTTCATTTATGATTTTTGAACTATTAATAGATTCTTTATTCATATTAATCTCGCCTTTCTAAAACTCTACCACAACTCTTTTTGGATCTCTTCTAAATGCTCTTTTACATAAATTCCAGGAGTGCCTCCAGTATGAATGAAAAGCACATTAGATTTTGGTGCTATTTTACCTTCTTTAATTAAATTCATCATTCCTCTGAATGTTTTTCCTGTATAACAAGGATCTAATATAACGGCTTCTTTTCCCGCTACATAATATATCACTTTTCTCGTCTCCTCATCAGGGATGTTGTAACCTTTACCTATAAAATCTTTTTCTATCCATAAATCATCTCTTGTAAGCTTAATACCCATATTATATTTATTAGCTGCTCTATTCATATATTCTATATCATTAGAAATTTGCTCTTCGCTTTTTTCTGATACACTTACACCAATTACTTCATATTTATTATTAAAGAATTTTTTCCCTAAAAGTAACCCACCATAAGTACCGGCAGAACCATATCCGCACACAATAAAGTCTAAGTCTATGTTTTGTTTATTTATTTGAAAGTTTATTTCTTCTACTGCATCAAAATATCCTAATATACCTAGTTCTGAACTACCTCCTACAGGTATTTCATATATTTTATGTCCTTGACTTTCATATTTTTTAATGACCTCTTCTCTAACACTACCTTTCACTTCTGAATTATCAGTAAAATATAGGTCGGCATTCATCATTAAATCTAAAATTATATTCCCTGTTGCTTCTTCAGGTTTTTTACCATCCATTATAATGATAGATTTCATACCAAATCTTGCAGCTACAGAAGCTGTGAGTCGTCCATGATTTGTTTGAGGCCCTCCGTAGGTAAGCAAAGTATCGCAGCCTTTATCAAGAGCATCTTTTATTAAATAGTCTAGTTTTCTTAACTTATTTCCTCCAAAGGCATACCCCGTCATATCATCTCTTTTTATATATATATTACATCCTAATTCTTTACTTATATTATCGAGTTTATGAACAGGAGTATTTAAAAAGCCTGTTTTAATCTTATCAATTTTTTCCATTTTATCCCCTCAAATATAAATTTACACAACTATTATATCATATCAATAGTGAATATCGTCGTTCTTTTAACTAAATATTATTTTCCATTAATTTTGCGTAACTGTAAAGAAGTCTTGCACCGTAACCTACTCCGCCTTTTTCAGAATATGGTAAATCTTTATCAGTCCAGCTAGTACCTGCAATATCTATATGAACCCATGGTGTATCTTCCACAAATTCTTGAATAAATAAAGCGGCTGTTATGGATCCTCCTCCGATAGTGCTTCCTTGGGTGCTGTTTCTTATATCTGCTACATTAGACTTAATAGATTCTTTTAATTCTTCGTCACAAGGCAATCTCCAAATTTTTTCTCCAGATTTGCATGATGCTTTTTCTATTTTTTCGTGAAGTTCATCATTATTTGAAAAAGTACCTGCTCTAAATACCCCCAGAGCCGTTATTATAGCTCCTGTGAGAGTTGCTAGATCAATTATGCTTTTAACTTCATGATGTTTTTTAATATAGGTTACAGCATCTGCCAGTGTCAATCTTCCTTCAGCATCGGTGTTGTTAACTTCGATAAATTTTCCAGACATTGATTCCAAAATATCCCCAGGCAAATAGGCTTCATGGGAAATCCTGTTTTCACAGGCAGCTACAACTGCAACAACATTAACCTTTAATTTCATGGTTGCTATAATTTTCATAGCACCTATAACAGCTGCTGCACCTGCCATATCTCCGTGCATTGTACTCATAGATTTAGAAGGCTTTATTGAATATCCTCCACTGTCATAAGTTAGTCCTTTTCCAACTAATCCAATTTTTTCTTCATTGTCACTGCCTTTATATTCCATAACTATTAATTTTGGTGTGTTTGCAGAACCTTTACCTACAGACAAAAAGGCATTCATATTGAACTTTTCAATAGCTTCCTTGTCATATACACTTACAGTAAATCCTGAATCCTTTCCAGCTTTTACTGCTTCCTCTCCTAATTTTGCTGGAGTCATTCTCATTGGAGGTTCATTTACCAGATCTCTACATAAGATAGTTCCATCACTTGCTGCTTTAGCTTCAATCATTGCGTTTT
>JBEPWV010000167.1:0-3660 GCA_041642175.1 Clostridia bacterium | reverse complement strand
TCAAAATTTGTAATTTTTTTTAGGTTATTTTGGTTAATTATAGTGTATCCAGTAATGACGCTGTGTTTTTTATTTTTTAATTTTTTTAAAAATCGAAAAGCTTCATCTCTGTCTTTCGGTTTTTCTAGTATTTCTTCCATTACTACTATAGTATCTGCAGAAATTATCACTGCATCATGTTCTTTTACTTTTTCCTTTACATCCAATGCCTTTATTAAAGATAAATACATAGCCACTTCTTCTGGTTTCATTTTTTGGCTATATTTTTCTTCTACTGTTGAAGGTTTGGTTTCAAATTTAATAAATTTTTCTAAAATCTCAATTCTTCGTGGAGATTTTGAAGCTAAAATTAATTTCATAAAAACTCCTAATAAAATATTTTAAATATGATTAATACTACAATAACACCTAAGAGACCGGCTAGACTTAAAGAAAATGTGAATCCAAAAGTAATTGATAAAAAGTTTAAGTCTAAAACAGCAGGACCAAAAAAAATACTTTCAGAAATACTTAAAACAGGGAATATATCAGAAAAAAATTCTCCTATTATATTTCCCATTATTGATCCGGCTACTATTAGAAAAAATATCATTAAATAATTCCTGCTTTTTCTCATATCTATCTCCAATCAACTTTATATAGTACTTTGTTTAACTGTTCAATAATAAAATTAGATGAAAAACCTACAAAGAATCCTGTAAATAAGCTAATCAAATACATAACAGGTAAGTAGGAAAAAATATTCATATTCTCTAAAATAATACTTGCCGTTGCTACTTGTGCTGTATTATGTGCTATAGCTCCAAAAATACTTACTCCAATTAGACTAAAGTAGTTAGAAAAATACCTATGAATTATATACATAGTTATTAAACTAATAACAGCTCCAAAGAAACTATAAATAAAACTGATAGGATTTCCAATTATAATCAATACTAAAAAAGTTCTAACTATATTTATAGTTAAACTTTTTTTAAACCCAAAGACTACTAATGAGGATAATATTATCATATTTGGTAAACCTAGCTTTGCTCCTGGAGCGACTATTGGTAGAGGTATAATATTTTCAAATACACTTAGCAATACTGCAAAAGATGTTAGTAAAGCTAAGAAAGTAAAATTTCTCGTCTTATTCATTTAATCACCGCTAGTAACTTATTGAGTCTAAATCATCTGAAGACCCTGTAATTTGAACTACAACTTTGTAAGGAAGGCAAACTATAATTTCTCCTGGTTCCTCAATTACACCTTTTCTTACGCACAGTTGATTGTTGCAATCACTTTCTTCAACAACTACCTGTCCATTGTGGATATGTATTATATTATATCCTTTATCAGTTATTACTTCAATTTCTTTATCTATATTATTATCAAGTACGTATTTTGAATGTTCAGTACCATCAACTATTATTTCCACGTATTTTTTATTGTAATTAGAAGCTCTTTCCTTTACCATATACATCCCAAATAAGCTTAAAACTACAACTAAAACTATTAAAATTTTATCATATTTTGTCATTCTCATCACCTTGTCTAGTTTATCATTTATGTTTTTTTTTTACAAGATAATCGATATTATTTTCATATAATTTTTACTATTTGACAAGATTTAGAGTTAGTGGTATTATTTTTTTGGCAAATGCCATAAACTAAGGAGGTTATTAATATGTCAGATTGTAAAAGCTGTCCTTCCCAAGGGACATGCAGCACTGAAAAGCAAACAACTTGTGAAATCACAAATAATCCGCTTAATAAGGTTAAAAACATCATAGGAGTAATGAGCGGAAAGGGTGGAGTAGGAAAATCTACAGTTTCTACTATGCTTGCTTATGAACTTCTACAAAATGGGTATAAAGTTGGATTATTAGATGCAGATATCACCGGGCCTAGTATACCTAGGTTGGTGAAACTGCAAGATAAAAGGATAACTACAACTTCCGAAAAAGGAATGACCCCTTTATTAGCATCTGGTGGACTTAAGGTTATGTCAACAAATTTTTTGGTTGATACTGAGGATTCACCTGTACTATGGCGAGGACCTATAATCGGTAATTTTGTCAAACAGTTTTGGACTGATGTAATCTGGGGTGAATTAGACTACCTTATAGTAGATATGCCCCCAGGTACTTCCGATGTAGCCATTACAGCAATGCAATCAATGCCTATTACAGGTGTAATCATGGTCACTGTACCTCAAGATATGGTTTCTATGATTGTATCTAAAGCAGTTCATATGGCAAACAAGATGAATGTACCGGTTTTAGGTGTAGTTGAAAATATGAGCTATATTACCTGCCCAAAGTGTGGGGAAAGAATTGAAATGTTCGAATATGAAGATGAAAGCTTTATGAATGAAATTGAAGTTCCTATTCTTTGTAAATTACCAATGAACAAAGAAATAACTAATATTTCCAAAAAGGGTGTATTAGGTATTGGTAAGGATATTACAGAAGAATTTTCAAAAGTTGTAGATAAAGTAGTGAATTTCAAAAAATGATAAACATAAAAAAGAGCCTAGGCTCTTTTTTATGTTTATCATCCAACTCTTGAAAATTTAATTCTAAATTTTTCAAGAAATTCCTTCTTATATTCTTCGCCGATTTCTATCTTAAGGATTACAGCGTTTAAAATGAATTTACCTATACGTGCTTCTCGTTCTTTTAATATTTCCGCTGTCCATTCTTCAGACTTTATAAGTGTACCTACTTGTTCTCCACCAAGCTCTATAAGTTTTTTTTCTATTTCATCTTTAGAAAAAGATCTCATTTCTTTCAGTATAATAATAAAATCACCTACTCCATATGCTCCAGCATGTTAAGTATTAGGTCTCTGTTCATTTTGTTTTCAGCAGAAAAAGGAATTATTAATCCCTCTTCTTCTATATTAAGTCTATTTTTAATGTCTTTAATATGTTTTTGGATTTTTCCCCTTGGAATTTTATCAGCTTTTGTTGCGATAACAAGACCACTAAAACCAAACTCCTTAATCCAATTATACATAATAACGTCGTTATCACCGGGTTCATGTCTTATATCTATTAATAGAATTACCTCTCTTAACTGTTCCCTATTATGCAAATATATTTCTATCATTTTTTTCCATTTTTCTTTTTCTTTTTTTGAAACCCTGGCAAAACCGTACCCGGGTAAATCCACTAAAACTATTTCTTCATCATTCACAGAATAAAAATTTACGGTTCTAGTTTTTCCTGGAGCTCCACTGGTTCTTGCTAATTTTTTTCTATTTAACAAGGCATTTATCATAGATGATTTCCCAACATTTGATTTGCCGGCAAAGGCAACTTCTTTGCAGAGAGTATTAGGGTATTGATCCTGTCTTCCTGCTGTGATAATTAATTCTGAATTTTTAATTTTCATTTTCACTCTCTCCATGAAGGGCATATTTGATTACTTCATCCATACTTTCAACTAAGATTATCTCCAAATCTTTTTTTACTTTTTTTGGTATTTTATTCATATCTTTTTTATTTCTTTTAGGTAGAAGCACTGTCTTAATTCCAGCTCTATTGGCAGCCAAAACCTTCTCCTTTACTCCGCCTATAGGTAAAACTCTACCTCTAAGAGTGATTTCACCAGTCATAGCAACACTTTTGTTTACAGGTCTATTGGTAAGTGCTGAAACTAAAGCTGTTGCCATAGT
>JBEPWV010000166.1:0-3663 GCA_041642175.1 Clostridia bacterium | reverse complement strand
ATAAATGTTTTCGTGCAGGGTTTATCTATATCCTTTGGATTAAGCGTAGGAACCTGGATTACAGCACTGTGGGTTGCATTTATAGTTTCTTCAATGATTTTAGGAGTTAAGCCCTATATAGCTACGGTTTTAGATGTAATACTTTTTGGTTTATTTGTCGACATTGCTATAAAAATTATTCAGCTTCCGAAACCTGAAAACTTAACAATTTCAATACTATACTTAATTATAGGATTATTTTTATACAGTATGTTTTTTGGAGTATACTTAAATACAAAACTGGGAGCTGGACCTATAATGTTATTTGTTTTAGCATTATCGCTAAAGACTAAAAAATCCATAGGCTTTACCAAAACCATTATTGACGTGGGAATACTTTTAGCAGGCTTCTTATTAGGAGGGATAGTGGGATTAGGTACCATACTTTTAGCCTTATCTATAGGATATGCCATAGAATTTTTTACAAAGAAAGTAAGCTTGAAAGGGCTTGCATAAGAATAAAAAACTTAGTATAAAATATAACACAAACCAGCGGGCGTGAGCCCGCTGGTTTTTTTAGGGGAATTAATGAAAAAACCATTAAATAATCTATATAAAAAAGAAGAGTATAGGATCCTAATAATGGAGGTTATTAAGCAATCCTTACTGCTTCTTTACTAATTTTTTCGTAATGAGCTTGTATTTCATCATATATTTGATACCAATTATATACTCTAGTTATACCAGGTATTTCAGGTTTACGGTTGTAGCTGCAGTCAATTAACAAAACTTTGAAGCCAGCTAAAGATAATTCGATAGCATTTTCGTATCTGTCTTCAATAAATATATTGCAATTTAATTCCTTAGCTTTGCTTACTTTGTAATGAGAACCCAACATATATAATTCGGCAAGAGGAAGATTATTATTTTCAAACCATTTCAAAGTAACATCTTTAATCTTAGGGTCTCTAGCTGTTACGTAAAATATATTATGCTGCTGGTTCAAATCCCACAACATAGACTTAGCATTTTCTCTTACCAGGGCTTTTGAATGCATTTCATCACAATGAAGATTATAAAACTCAAAATATTCTTCTCTAGAAACATTCAAAGGTTCATTAAAATCATAACTTTTAACCTGCTTTGGTTTTACATCTGTTCCAAAATATTTATTAGCATAGTCCAACCAGTAGTATTCATCTGTTATCGTTCCATCTATATCTATACATAAATTCAATTTCATAAAATATCGCCTCCTCTTCTTTTATATGGTGTAATTATACAAAACCAATATAAAATCCAAGTTAAGGCAATATAAAGTTTGTGTTAATTCTCAATAATTACTTCAAAAGCATAATGGACAGTTCCCTGATCGTAATCAACGACAACTTCGTATACCACATTTCCGGTTTTATCTGGAAGAGTTATTTTATTGTTTTCTAATTCCTGTTCAATAATTTCATCATTTTCCCAGATATTTACCTGAACATCTTCAGGTGTTTTTTTGAAAACTAAATTCAGCACTTCTCCTTGACTAACAACAAGGTCATTTTCTTGAAAACTTACGATGTTAGGAGGAGTATCCGAGTCGGCTTCAACACTTTCAGAATTCTCAGTCCAGCCATAGGTGCCGGTTACAGCCGTAATAGTATCATCTCCAGAACTAATATTTAAATCTGGTGGTTTTATAGTATCTTGTGCACATGCAGTTAGAAGTAAAAAGACTGCTGTGATTAGTAGTAAATATTTTTTCATTTTAACACGTCCTTTCATATAATAAGACGTGAATAATAAAAATTTGTTCCTTAAAGCCTCTATTTCTATTGAAAGGCGGTTCACCAAATGCTAAGATATAAAAGATACTAATTAGATTCTATTTAAATGACTTATAAATATAAAGTTGTTTAAATTGACTTAGAATTTAGTAATTACTACAGATAATAGGAGCTTAATTTGAAAATAAAAAAGAAAAAGTCAATAATAATTATCACTCTTATAATTATAATAATCTCATCCCTATTTATAATACCTCACTTAGTAACATCGGACATGACAAATGGTCACATATCTTTCAATAAAACATGGGAACCAGAAGAATTCAATCTTGAAGCTGAAAAGTTATTTTTGAAAACAGAAGATAATATAGAAATAATGACCTACGAGGTATATGAAGAAGATCCTAAGGCCGCAGTTATTTTTATTTCAGGAATACAAAACCCTTCAGTAACATATTTCTTCGGTCATGCAGAAGAGTTAAAAAAAGAAGGCTATGCATCATTTCTTATGGAAATGAGAGCCCATGGAGAAAGTAGTGGGGATACAGTATCATTAGGTTTCAAAGAATATTTAGATACAAAAGCAGTTGTAGAGTACATTAAGGATAATCCAAAATATAATGATGTACCGATAGTTGTATTTGGACTTTCTATGGGTGGAGCGACGGCTATTAACTCAATAGGTGAAATTCCTGAAATAGATGGACTGATAAGTCTTTCTGCATATTCTTCCTTTGAGGATGTTTTTCACTACTACATGGTTGATATGGGACTTCCAAAAATATTAGCAGATATTCAAAAGCCTTTTGTAAAAATGTACACTACCTTTAAATTCGGGTTCAAAAGCTTCAATGTTTCCCCAAAGGAAGAAATTAAAAAATTAAATGGCAGACCAGCCTTATTAATGCATTCATTGGAAGATTCGGAAATACCCTATGAAAATTTCTTGAGAATAAAAAATAATGCCCCTAACCATATAGATACCTGGGTTGTTGATGGAGATAAGCACTTTATTGTAGAAGAGAAATACGCTTTAGAGCCGGAAAAAGATAAGGAATATTGGGGGAAGGTATTAGAATTTTTAGATAAAAATTTTAACAAATAATTAAAGCTCTAAAACATAAGAATATTGATATAAAAAACACTCCTATTTTACAGTATAATTTTAAGATAGGAGTTTTTATGATATAATTTACTTAAATAATATTAAAAGAAGTGTACCATGGTTAAATAATTTTGGAGGTGGAATTCATGTCAAAAGAAACATTATTTGTTAATGAACTTACCAATGGAGTATTAGACCCAGAAGAAAAAATGTTAGGACCACTGAGAGATGGTGGACATATTATAGCAAACACATCCCCGGGTTGCTGGGGACCTATGATTACCCCGGAGATAAAAGGTGGTCATGAAGTTACAAAACCTGTATTTATAGAAGGTGCTGAAGTAGGAGATGCAGTAGCGATTTTCATAAAGAAGGTAAACGTAACATCAATGGTGACATCTTCCGGAAATGAAACAGTTGTAGAAGATAACTTTGTAGGAGATCCTTTTGTAGCTGCAAAATGTCCTGAATGTGATACTATGAACCCAAAAACCAAACTGGAAGGTACAGGACCAGAATCTGTAAGATGTGCTGAATGCGGTGCTGAAATATCTCCTTTCCAATTCACCAACGGTTACACAATAAGCTTTAATGAATCTAAAAATATGGGTATTACTTTAGATGAAAAATCAGCTGATAAGGCTGCAGAAAATGCTAAGGTGAATATGGCAATTCCGGACAATTCTATACAAAATCCTATAGTTACCTTTGCTCCCAGTCATTTAAAAGGAGCAGTAGCAAGATTAAGACCTTTTATAGGACAGCTTGGAACAACTCCGTCAACAGACATGCCGGATTCTCATA
>JBEPWV010000165.1:0-3680 GCA_041642175.1 Clostridia bacterium | reverse complement strand
GTTATTATTATTGGTATTATATTTGCTGTAACTGCTCTTATATTCAGGGAAAGTTTAATTGGTTTTTTTAATATAAATGATGACTATGTAAATAGACTTGCTGTTGAGTATTTAAGTATCATTGTTTTTGGATTGATTTTCAACTTTGTTAATGAAGTTTTTTCAGGAATAATAATTGGGGCTGGAGAAAGTAAAGTTCCTTTTAAGATTAATGCTTTAGGACTAGGTATCAATATCATTGTGGATCCAATATTAATATTTGGATTATTTGGAATTCCTCAATTTGGAGTAAGAGGTGCTGCTTTTGCAACTGCAGCATCACAATTTATAGTCACTTTAGTTTTCATAAGACATATTTATAAGGCTGAATATCCATTTTTTGAATTTAATATTTTTAAAGGATTTTATGTTAAGGAAATTCTTGAAAACGCAAAGATAGGATTACCTGTAAGCATTCAAAGTCTTTTGTTTACTTTGTTTTCAATGGGGATAGCTAGGATTATAGCTGTATGGGGACCAATACCGGTAGGTGTTCAAAGAGTAGGAGGACAGATAGAATCTATAACCTGGAGAACTTCTGAAGGATTTTCTGCTGCATTAAGTTCCTTTACCGGACAAAACTACGGTGCAGGAAAAAAAGAAAGAGTGAAAGAAGGTTATTTTTCTTCTTTAAAAATTATGGCGTCTTTTGGGACCCTTACTTCTTTATTACTTATAGTATTTGCTAAACCGATTTTCAGTTTGTTTATACCTGAAAAGCAGTCCTTAACAATAGGAATAGAATATCTTCGTATATTAGGACTTTCTCAAATACTTATGAGTTTAGAAATAATGACACAAGGAGCTTTTGCAGGCTTTGGAAAGACAATACCACCTTCATTAGTCAGTGTAGTTTTTAATGGTTTGAGAATTCCCCTAGCTCTTATTTTATCAATGGAAACGCCCCTAGGTCTTAATGGAGTTTGGTGGAGTATTAGTATAACTTCTGTGATTAAGGGTATAATTATTGTAAGTTGGTTTTTACTAGTATTAAGAAAATATTTGAAACAAGGAGTTGTAGTAGATGATAAGAGAAATAAAGTTAAGAAAATCTGTAAGGAAGTATAAAAAAGAACCTTTAAATGAAAAAAGTCAAAAGATAGTAAATGAGTCCATAAATGAAGCTAAATCATTTTATGGGAATATTAAGACAAAGATAATATTCGAAAAAGACGGAGAAAAATTTTATAAAACTGCAAGCACTCTCACAAAAAGTTTATTCTTTGTAAAATCTCCTCACTATATTATACTAATGTCTGAAGAAAAAGAAGGTTATCTTGAGAACATAGGATTTATTGGAGAACAGATAGTTTTAAAACTTGCTGGTGCAGGAATTGGAACCTGCTGGATAGGTGGAAATGTTAACGACAAAAAGTTTTCAAAACAGTATAGTACAGAGTATAATTTAGAATACATAGCATGTATATCTGTAGGTTATCCAGAAGAAGATTTAGAAGAAATAACAAATAGAAAAAGAAAAGATTTAGATGAAATATTCAAAGATAGTATATATAAGAATCATTTTGAAGCAGCGAAAGCCTTACAAGCAGCTCCTTCAGCAACAAATAAGCAACCATGGAATATTTATCCTGAAGATACAAATTGGGATTATTATATAGAGGAATTTTCCGGTATTATGAGTGATAAAAGGAATGACTTAGCATCAATTGATGCAGGTATAGGATTATCTCATATATTAATGGAAAGCAATCGAAAAGGAGAAATGATTAACTTTTCTAAAGAAACAAAAAAAGAAAAAGAAGGATTAAGATATATAACCACAGTAAAATTTAAATAAATATTAAAAAATGCTGGATTATTAATATCCAGCATTTTTATTTTAAATATATATTTTAATGGTTACTTAATTGCTTTTGCAATTGCATCATCAAACTCATCCATTATTTCCTGATTTGGTTCTTCAGTAGCTAATGAAACTACATAAATTAAAATTGATGATATTAAGAATGCTGGTATTATTTCATAAAGACCAAAAATAGTAGCAGTTGAAACTTTTCCTATCTGAACCCATGCGATTACTGTAACAGCACCGGATATCATACCTGCAATTGCTCCCCATTTATTTGTTCTTCTCCAGAACAATGAAGCTATAATTAGAGGTCCAAATGCAGCTCCTAATCCAGCCCAAGCATATGAAACTAATCCAAACACGGAACTATTAGGATCAAAAGCTATAACTAAAGCTACAACAGCTATACCTATAACTGAAAAACGACTAACATTAAGCATTTGATCATCGGTAGCATCTTTTTTAATGTACTTTTTAAAAATATCTTCTGAAATTGAAGATGCTGTAACCAACAATTGAGAATCGGCAGTACTCATACTGGCTGCAAGAATAGCTGCCAATAATACTCCCGCTAATACTGGAAAGAATAGCGTATCAACTGACATCATAAATATTTTTTCAGGATCGTCTATACCAGTAATATATAATCTACCAAATACACCAACAAATACTGCTGCAGTTAATGATATAGAAACCCATACCATTGCTATTAATCTAGCTTTCTTAACTTGCTGAGTGCTTCCTATAGCCATAAATCTTGCTAATATATGAGGTTGACCAAAGTATCCAAGTCCCCATGCTAAGTTGGAGGATATTGCTATAACAGATATTACTCCTCCACCTGTAGATTTTGTAAGATGTAGAAAGTTTGGATCTACCTGTCTTAAACCTTCAAATGCAGTTCCAAAACCTCCTAATTCAGCAACCATAACAAATGGTACTGCAATAAGTGCAAAGAACATTAACATACCTTGTATAAAGTCTGTAAATGAAACTGCCATAAATCCACCTAAGAAAGTATAGGATATAATAATAGCTCCACCTAATAATAATGCAACTGTATAATCAATTCCCATTAATGTTTCAAATAATTTTGCTCCTGCTGAAAATTGAGCTGAAGTATAAACTGCAAAGAATACTATAATAACAATTGATGATACTAATCTTAAAATATTAGTATTATCTCTGAACCTGTTTTCAAAATAATCCGATAAAGTTAAAGAATCTCCTGCTACTTCAGTGTAGCTTCTTAACCTCAATGCTACTACCTTCCAGTTGATATAAGTACCGATACCTAATCCAATAGCTATCCAAGCTGCTTCAATACCTGCAACATAAGCTGCTCCTGGAAGTCCAATCAATAACCATCCACTCATATCTGAAGCCTGTGCAGAAAGTGCAGCAGTCCAACTTCCTAGTTTTCTACCACCAAGTACGTAATCTGCAAAATCTGATGTTTTCTTATAATATACATAACCTATTGCTACCATACCTATAAGGTAAATAGCTAAAACTATAATTTTAATAACGTTTCCATCCATTTAATAATTCCACCCTTCTATATTTTTTGTATATATTGTCCTAATGCTAAATTAACTAAAAATACACCTCCTTTAATTTTATTCATTAAAACATTAGATACAATTTGCTAACATAATATAAAGCAATAACTATGCCAACTTAAAATAAAAGGGCTAAGCATTGAAAATTCAACACTTAGCCCTTAAAACTTGTTATATAATTAACATGCGTTTATTTTCAGACCACCTTCTGTCGGTAATCCGACTAGGTATAAATATACTTTCTCTTTGTGCAACTGTTTATAACAACT
>JBEPWV010000164.1:0-3709 GCA_041642175.1 Clostridia bacterium | reverse complement strand
AAATCTAGGATTTTGGATATAGCCTTTCACGTTTCCATTGCAATCAGATGTTACAAGAACAGTACCAGCTGGTCCTCCACCATTGACTCTCAAAGTAAGTCTATCCTTATCAGATTTCATTGTATATCCCATCATTAGACCGGCTGTCAGCATTCTTCCCAATACTGCCGTAGCCGTCGGTGATGTTTCCTGATACTCTCTGGCTTTTTCCACTACATCTGTGGAATCAACTATCATAAATCTAAATGATAACTTTTTATCTATACCTCTAATCATTTGTCCCATAATCTACCTCCTTATTGCTGTAAAAACTATTCTTTCTGATTTTTCATTAGGATCTTTTTCCTTGTAATCATCGTAGACTTTTATATCTTTAAATCCTCTTTTTTCTAAGACTTTTTTTATTTCTTTTGTTCTGTAAGCTCTCTGATGCTGTGTCTCTATTATTCTTTTATAATTATTGTTATCATAAATAAAAAAGTTTAAATTCATTTCTGAGATACAACTTTTTTCATCAAAGGTATTTTCCCAAACATAAAATATACCTTCTTCTTCATTGACAAAGGTATTATTATCTAAAACATTTTTTAGTTTATAATAGCTACTTAAATCAAATACAATACAACCGTCTTCCTTTAATAGGTTATAAGAATTATCTACAAACTTTTCGAGTTCACTATTTTTAAGCATATAGTTAACCACATCACAAGTACTTACAATTCCGTCAAATTTATGATTTATTTTAAAATCAGTTCCATCACCTTTCATCATTCTAATATTGGGTATCTTCCTCAATTTTTCATAAGCTTTTACTAGCATATTCTCCGAAGAGTCAATGGCTGTAACTTTATAATTTCTATCAGCCAATCTTTTAGTTATTTCTCCTGTTCCGCATCCTATTTCTAAGATTTCTTTTTTACCTTTAAGTCGTTCATCTATAAATTTAGCCCAATTATCATAAGAAACATTTTTCATCAAAATATCATAAACTTCAGAAAACTCATAGTTGTTCAATTTTATCCTCCCAATATTTAATCTTTGTCTCTTTTATATCTAACTATATTTTTTAATTCTTTTATTTCCTTTAGAATCAAATTTAATGTATACTGGATGCTTACAAGTATAACAAAAAATATTATGATTGCAATAATCTTGACATCTAAATTAATCATTATCTAACATCTCCCTATTATAAATATTGATTTCTTTACCCTTTAATTTTTCTTCGTCAATATATTTTTCCATATCTTCAGGTACTGTAAGGATATTTTTTACTCCATCACTTATATATCTCAAGTCATGGTTATTTTCAAAATATTCGTACCATTCTTCTGATTCTTGATATTCATCAGTACTGCTTACTCTTATTCTAGGTATTTCTTTAAAATTAAATCTTATATCAGCCCAAGAGTAACTTGGGTGAGAACCAACATCTAGAATTCCGATGTTTTCGTATTCAATACCTTTATATTCTCCCTTAACTAAGTATTCATTCAGAGGTTCTTCAGGCCTTAACCCATAAGGTAAGGATAGTGTATTCACTTCATATTCTGGTATGAATTCTTTAATGAATTTTATCTGTTCTCCTAGTTGAAATAATATTTCTTCTTTAGTTGTTATTTTATTAAGAAAAGCATGATTATAGGTATGATTACCAACATCATAACCATTTTCTATAAGGTAATTCAGTTTAAAATCCAGATGTTCGTTTTGTCTAAAAGGATTGGTTCCAAACAGGTAAAAAGTAGCTGTCGAATTAAATCCTGGATTCTCTTTTTTAAATTCTTCCATAATTCCTACAGCACTACCAGGATCAATTATTAATTCTCCATTTTCTTCTAATACATTAAAATTATTCTTCAATCCATCATCAAAGGTCAAAACAACAGGAGTTTTACCTTCAGGAACATGCATTTCACCTGTAATGTAATCTTTTGTAGATACTAAATAATAGTTGTTATTATGTAGATATTCTAAATCCTTTTTAAAGGATTCTTTTGAAATTTCCCAAACTCCATCTTCATCTTCAATAGAATGCAGCATTAGCACCATAACCTTTCCCATTTCGTTTGGTTTATGGGTCAAATCTATATCATCTATTGTGATTTCTTCTTGAGGATCTACATCAATTTCTTTTGGCTCTAAGTAGCCACTGTTTCCAGCTAAAGCTATTAGAATTATATTTATAAGTAAAAATAATCTATTCATTATATAGGCTCCTTTAATAAGTTATTATCATTGTAACAAAAATATATTTCAAATGATACAATTTACTAAAAAATTACTAAATTGTATTATATTTTGAATTTATTATGTTATAATACTAAAAGGTGGTGGTAATTTGTTTGATAGTGGTTCTATTTTAGCGAAAAACAAACTCAAAATACTTTTTATATTTTATACTATAAATATACCCATAAATAACACAGATATAACAAAATTCGTATTAGAAAAGGATTATATGGACTATTTTACGTTGCAGAAAATCCTAAATGAATTACAAGAAGATAAGTTTTTAACTGTGGATAAAATTGATAGTAAAGATCTTTACTATCTTACAGAAAACGGTAAGAAAACAGTAGACATGTTTTTAGATAAAATACCTAAAATGTATCGTGAAAACATCGAAGATAATTTTAAATTTTTAAAAAAAGAAATAGAAAAAAACAGACAGTTAGTTGGACACTTTTTTCAAAGAAAAGATAAGGATTATACTGTTATTTTGCAGGCTTTCGAAGATGATATTACAGTCTTTAATTTATCAGTAAATGTACCGGATGAGAATACTGCTAAAAAAATAATGAAAAAATGGAAAGAAAATCCTGACAAAATTTATTCAGAATTTATAAATATATTATTTAAGTAGGTGTTAAAAGTGACGGAAAATAAAATCATTATTTATACAGATGGAGCTTGCTCTAATAACCAGGAAGACAATAATGTTGGTGGTTATGGAGCTGTAATGCTGTATAAAAATCATAAAAAAGAAATATTTGGCGGAGAAAAAAATACCACCAATAATAAGATGGAAATGAAAGCCATTATAGAAGCATTAAAATTACTAAAAACATACTCCATCCCAGTTGAAATATATACTGATTCAGCATATATTGCAAACTGCATAAACCAAAAATGGTATGAAAAATGGATAAATAACGGGTGGAAAACAGCAAATAAAAAACCTGTTAAAAACAAAGAGCTATGGTTGGAAATAATTGATTATATAAATAAAATTGAAAATATTACCGTACATAAAGTACTAGGTCACTCTGGGGTAGAACTCAATGAAAGAGCAGATGAATTAGCCAATAAAGGTATCGATAATATCAGATAATATTATCTTTGCATCAGAATATCCAAGTTCTATATTATTATTAATTTTTTTATCATCAAACTCTAATGTTCCTCCTAAAGATTCTTTGGGACTTATATCTATTATGTCTACATTAGTGTATATGGAGTAATCATATTTATCAGGTCTTAATCTAACTGATATTATTTTTTTGTAACCTTTTTTTACCAGCATATTTATGGGTAAATTGTTAAATAACCCCCCATCCAAATAATAGTCTCCTTCTATTTTTTCAGCTTTAAAAACGGGAAGATAAGAAGAGGCTATAATATATTTATATAAGCTTCCTTCTATAATATCTTCAAGAAAAATCTCCTCAAGTTTTCTTTTGCTAAGATTATAAGTTACCAATCCTAA
>JBEPWV010000163.1:0-3713 GCA_041642175.1 Clostridia bacterium | reverse complement strand
CTGCAGTATTCGACGGAGAACCAATATACTTTGGAGACATGATAGAATATACAATAATAGTTAGAAATACTGGAGATGAACCAGTAACAAATATATTAGTGGAAGACCAAATGGTAGATTTTGAAGCAATAATAGAGGAGTTAGAACTAGATGAATCAGAAGAGTTTACAATAAATATAATAGCACCAAACGTTCCTGGACCATTTGAAAACATAGCACAAGCTACAAGTACTGAAACAGGAACTGTAGAAGATGGCGAAATAGTATATATTGAAGAACCTACTCCATTAGATGTGCCAGATACAGGAGTAGCACCAAAGGATACATTATTTGGAATTGGAGTGTTAATTTCAGGACTTGGGTTATATATGACTAGGAAGAAAAGTTTATAAAGACCTTTAATAAAATATTAATAAATCTATAAAAAACAATAAACCTGGATTGGAGTGGATAACTTCAATCCAGGTTTTGTATGATTAGAAGGTGACTACTAGGTTTTGAAATCCCAATAATATAGAAACCTTTTCAATAAATAGGGAGGCTGATTATTAGAAAAAGTTATATCAATACAATATGATTAAAGTCTATCAAAATAATATAAGAAACAAAGGATTAGGTGGTGTTAATAAGATGAAAAAAGGTAAAAAATAAAAAATTGCATAAAATTTGTTTAATAATCTCTATTACGGGTATTATTTATATTGAAAGATAAAAATACAGGAGGTATACATAATGAGCAATTATCATGAACCAATGGAATCATTAGATGAACACACACGTAATTGTACTAGAGCATTGAATAGTTTAAAAGAGGAAATTGAAGCAGTAGACTGGTATCATCAAAGAGTGGCTGCCACTAAAGATGAAGACTTAAAAGCTGTCTTAGCACATAATAGAGACGAAGAAATCGAACATGCTGCTATGACAATAGAATGGTTAAGAAGAAATATGGACGGTTGGGATGAAGAATTAAAAACATATCTATTTACTGATGCACCAATTGTAGACGTTGAAGAAATAGGTGAGTCCGAAGAAGATTCTTCTGGAAATAGTGACTTAGGAATAGGTAAATCAAAATAAATTTTTAAAATATATAATGAATAAATCGAAAGGAGATTTTTATGTTAAAAAGAAATTTAGCCCCTATTTCAGATGAAATGTGGGAAGAGTTAGATAATAGGGCAAAAGAAGTAATTTCAAACTATTTATCAGCTAGAAAAGTGGTTAATGTAAGTGGACCTCATGGTCTTGATAAGAACGTTGTTACTGAAGGTAGATTACAAACTTTAGAATGCAAAAATGAAGATATATGTGCAGGAATATATAAAGTGAAACCTCTAATAGAATCTAGAACTGAATTCGAATTAGATAGATGGGAAATGGATAATTTAGAAAGAGGAGCAAAAGATCTAGAATTAGAAAATCTTGAAGAAGCTGCTAAAAAAATAGCTTTATTTGAAGAAGAAGCTATATATAAAGGGTTTAAAAAAGGTTTAATTGAAGGGCTCAGTAATTATTCAAGCCAAGAAAAAATGACTTTTGGTGAAGATGCAAATGATATATTAAAATCAATAACTAAAGCTGTTATTAAATTGAATAAAGCATTTACAAAAAAACCTTATGCTCTTATCGTAGGAGAGGAAGCATTTGAAAGATTAAATCAAAATTCTACAGGTTATCCATTAATCAAAAGAGTAGAAAACTTGTTAGGCATGGAAGTTATATATTCTCATGTAGTAGATGGAGCTTTTTTAATTCCTTATGACCATGAAGACTTAGAAATGACTATTGGAAGAGATTTTTCAATAGGTTATCAAAATAGCGATAATGAAAAAGTTAGATTTTTTATAACTGAATCCTTTACTTTTAGAGTATTAGATCCGGATATAATCATTGAGTTCAACTTATAAAAACTATTACCTAAATTAAATAGTTAACAAAATATCCTGGTGGAATCATCAGGGTATTTTAATATTAAATATAAATGATAAAAAATAACTGGTATTATTATTAGGATATACTTTTCAAAACAAAATTTTGAAAGTGGATAAGATAGATGTTAAAATAAAGGAAATACTACTTAAATTTTTTGAAAATTATTTTAAAAAATAGATTTTTAAATTTAACGTGAAATATATGTAAAGTATTTTAATATAAGGGGTGTGTACTTTGATAAAGTCTAAAAATGTACGTATTGGTTGGCTTAAATTCATGTATATTTGGAACATAGTTATTGCTGGAGCAGGAGGGTTAGGCATAGTTTTCCTTCCTGAATTGACTCGATGGTTATTTAACATACCAATACCTAAAATAATTTATGGGATAATAGGAAGTTTATTTATAGCATTTGCAGTACTTTCAATATTCGGCTTGAAAGATCCTATAAAATTCGCACCTGTGTTATTGTTTCAATTACTCTACAAAGCAATTTGGATTACAGTAGTTGTTTTCCCTATGTTAATATCTGGTGAATTTTCCATAGATTATATACCTGCAGTAGCAATATATCTTACTTTTATAGTAGGAGATTTCATAGCTGTACCTTTTTCTAATATATTAGAGAATATTTGAGTTAAAAATTAAATAATAAAATAAATAGAAAATAATGAGAGTTAATCTCATAATACTCATGGTGACTGTAAAATTATGTTGTTAAGTACAAATAAAAATATTCCTCTTTATGAAGAGGACTATTTTTATTTTAAATTTTTAATTTATAAATAAGGAATTAATTTTAGGAGTAAGAGAATGAAGAAGATAAAAAATAAAAGAAGAGATTTTTTATTAAATAATGATAATTTATATCATAACGTTATTTACTTAGCTTGGCCTATTGTTATTCAATCTTTGCTCCAAGTATCCATAGGGACTATTGACATAAAGATGGTAGGTTCATTAGGTGTTGATGCAATTTCAGCAGTAGGTACTGGTAGGAATATAATTATGCTTCTAATGGTACTGGTTATAGCTGTTTCTACAGGAACTATAGCCATGATATCAAGATTTACTGGGATGAATGATAGTGAAAGTGCATCAAAAAGTGCAGGCCAAGGATTTATTTTAAGCATTGTTGCTTCAGCTTTTATGGTGCCAATAGGACTTTTAACCAATGAGTGGATACTTCACTTTTTAGGTGTTACTGATAGTGTTTTTGTCTTAGCTAAAGATTATATGTTTATTTTTTTCCTTTCTATACCCTTCTTTTTGCTAAATTTCATGGCAAAGTCTATATTCCAGGGAGCAGGAGACACAAAAACTCCTTTAATTATAGATATAATTATGAATTTAGTAAATGTTGCAGGTAATTTTATCTTTATATTTGGATACTGGATTATACCTCCTATGGGGGTTCAAGGTGCTGCTATAGGGACACTTTTAGCAAGGGTTGTTGGAACAGTATTAGGCTGGCTGGCTTTAACTAGCGGTAAATTTATAATTAAAGTTAAAGTTAAGGATATGTTAAAACCAAGTTTTGAAATAAGCAGTCAAATATTAAAAATAGGAGTACCTACTGCTTTTCAGGGATTATCAAGAAATATCAGTAGGATTTTAATTTTTGCAATATTAGCAAGAACTATAACAGCAAAATCTGCCTTACCGGCATATGTGATTGGAACTAATTTAAATCAATATGCATTAATGCCTGGACTCGCTATTGGAACAGCAGCAGCAACTCTTTCCGGGATAAATATTGGAGGAAATAAATTAAAGAG
>JBEPWV010000162.1:0-3723 GCA_041642175.1 Clostridia bacterium | reverse complement strand
AAAAACATAATATTAGAAAAATCAGATAAAATTTGTAAGGTGAGTTTCAACAGACCAAAAGCCTTAAATGCATTAAATACAGAAGTATTGGAAGAACTGAATAAAGCTTTAGATGAAATTGAGAAAGACGATGAAATATTCGTTGTAATATTTACAGGAGAAGGAAAAGCATTTATTGCCGGAGCTGATATTGGGGAGATGAAAGATAAAGACCTTATAGAGGGCAAAAAATTTGCTCAACTTGGACATAAGGTTTTTAGAAAGATTGAATTGTTGGACAAGCCAGTTATTGCAGTTGTTAATGGTTATGCTCTCGGCGGAGGTTGCGAACTTGCCATGAGTTGTGATATTAGATTAGCAGGTGAAAAAGCTAAATTTGGTCAACCTGAAGTAGGTCTTGGAATAACACCTGGATTTGGAGGAACTCAAAGATTAGCTAGGTTAGTTGGTCCTGCTAAAGCCAAAGAATTAATATTTACAGCAGATACTATAAGTGCTCAGGAAGCCGAAAAAATAGGTCTTGTAAATAAGGTTGTTCCTCAGGAAGAATTAATGGATGAAGCAGTCAATATGGCTGAAAAAATAGCATCAAAAGGTCAAATAGCTGTAAGATTTTCAAAGAACGCTATAAATAGAGGGATAGAAACAGATATTGATACTGCTTTAGATATAGAAATCAATTTATTTAGCATGTGTTTTGCTACGGAAGACCAAGAAGAAGGAATGAAAGCTTTTACAGAAAAAAGAAAAGCTGAATTTAAAAACAAATAACTTAAATTAAAAAAGGAGGAACAAATGAAAGTTTTAGTTTTAGGTGCAGGTACAATGGGTTCTGGTATAGCTCAAGCTTTTGCTCAATCAGGTTATGAAGTAATCATTAGAGATCTTGATGATGAATATGTAAAAAAAGGGATAGCAGGAATAGATAAAAATTTAAGCAGAAGTGTTAAGAAAGAAAGAATAACAGAAGAAGAAAAAACAGATATTCTTGAAAAAATTTCCGGGACAACAGATATAAATTATGCTGAAGATGTTGACTTAGTAGTTGAAGCAGCAGTAGAAAAAATGGACATTAAGAAAAAAATATTTGCTGAGTTGGATGATATATGTAAGCCGGAAGCAATACTTGCAACCAACACTTCATCTCTTTCAATAACTGAAATTGCAACTGCTACCATGAGACCGGACAAAGTCATAGGAATGCATTTCTTTAATCCTGTGCCTGTTATGAAACTGGTGGAAGTAATAAAAGGAATAGCAACTTCAGAAGAGACTAAAAACAAGATAATTGACATTTCTAAAAAATTAGACAAAACACCTGTAGAAGTTGAAGAAGCACCTGGATTTGTTGTTAATAGAATATTGGTGCCAATGATAAACGAAGCAGTAGGTATTTTAGCTGATGGAGTAGCTAAAGCGGAAGATATAGATGAAGCTATGAAACTTGGAGCAAACCACCCAATAGGTCCATTAGCATTAGCAGATTTAATCGGTAATGATGTATGCTTGGCTATAATGGAAGTTTTATATGATGAATTTGGTGATTCAAAATATCGAGCACATCCTCTTCTTAAAAAGATGGTAAGAGGTAATTTATTAGGACGTAAAACAGGTAAAGGATTTTACGATTATAAATAATTAGATAGCTTAAAAATGCACTTAATTAAAATATTTTATTAAGTGCATTTTTTAATTAATTTTCTTGAAAATTATATTATAATTTTACTTGATTAAAAAACAATAAAGTCTCTTACTATATTTGTAAAGAGAATTAATAAAGAATATAATATATATTATAAAAAGATTTAAAAGAGGATAATTTTATGATTAGAGTAATAATGAAGGCTATGGTATTAAAAAACAATAAGATACTTATCTTGAAACGTCATCCAAAACAAAAAGTAGCTCCTGGCAAATGGGAAATGACAGGAGGTAAACTTGAGATAGAAGAATCCCTTGAAGAATGCCTAATTAGAGAAGTAAAGGAAGAAACAAATATAGATATCGAAATAAAAAGAATTTTATATGCTACAGATCATAATACTGAAATTTTAGGCAAAGTAGTATTAATAGTATATCTTTGTGAGCCTAAAAATGAGGAAGTAAAACTTTCCCATGAACATAGTGATTTCAAATGGGTAGAGGTAAAAGAATTCAGAAGAACTGTTTACAGTGAAATCGTAGATGACATGGATAAATACGGTGCTTTGTCAATTGAAGAATTAAAAACTTAATTATTATTTTGAATCATATACTATCCATATTGTATCTTTTTAATGCTTCATTTAATATCCTTTTTATTAAATCTTCATAATTGTTACCCATGCTTTTCCATATTAATGTAAGATCACTAAATCCATCTATTAGACCAGGCAAAGGATTGATTTCTATAAAATATGGGTTATTGTCCTTGTTAGAAACTCTTAAATCTATTCTAGCAACATCTTTACATTCTAAAACCCTGTATATTTTTAAAGCAAAATTTTTTATATTTTTCTCTTCTTTTGCTGTTAAACTAGCCGGACATGCAAAGGTAGTCTTAGTTTCTGAATCTTTTTTTACATTATAGCTATAAAATCCTGTATCTTTAGATTTATCAAATATTATTTCCATTATTGGTAGAACTTCTATTTTGTCTTCATTGCCAAGCAATCCTATGGTAAATTCTCTACCTTCAATATACTCTTCAACTAATACAGGTTCTTTGTAATTTTCAATAATTCTATTAACCAATATATAAAGTTCCTCTTCAGATTTAGCTACAGATTTATCTATGATACCTTTACTAGATCCTTGAGCGTTAGGCTTTACAATAAGAGGAAATTTTAGGTTGTTCTTCAGTTTCTCTTTTCCATTAAAAAAAACTTGAAATTTAGGAGTTTTTATTCCTTCCGATGCTACTACCCTTTTAGATAAAGCTTTATCTAAACCCACTCCTAAAGTAGTTTCATCTGATCCCGTAAATGGAATTCCTAACAAATTAAATAAAGCTGGCATCTGAGCTTCCCTACCTCTTCCTTTTAAACCTTCTGCAAAATTAAATACTATATCAATTTTTTTGTCTTGAATTTTTTTAATTATTTCTCCTGTAGCTTCTAATAAAATGACATTACATCCGTACTTTTCTAAAGCTTTTTTTATGCTTTTTACAGTGTCAATATCATCTAACTCGGCTTCATCATCAAAATTATTGATAGCTTCATTTTTTTTCAGATTATATGTTAGAGCTACATTTAAATTTTTAATATTATTCTTCATATTTCCCCCCCAAAATTTGTTTTTTGATTATACATAAATATTATAACATAAAAATAAAGATATTATTTACAGGTTTTATTTATATAGAAAATTTGAATTCATAAATTCACAATAAATAATTTAAATATATTTTTATTGTAACATAAAATATTAATATATAAATACATAATTATATAAGGGAACAGTAGATGTCTACAAAAAGATGAATTGGGTATATATAAAAAAGAGAAGTTAAAGGAGGTTTTTTTATGCTTAGATATACCATAATATTTCTAGTAATAGCTTTAATAGCTGGTTTACTTGGATTTGGAGGTATTGCTGGAGCGGCTACCGGCATTGCTAAAATTATATTTTATATTTTTATTATTATATTTATAATTTCTTTATTGAAAAGAGCTTTTTGATAATTATACAATCAATTAAAAGACAAAAACTGAGATAATCACATCTTTCATTATGTGATTA
>JBEPWV010000161.1:0-3745 GCA_041642175.1 Clostridia bacterium | reverse complement strand
GGCAGTTTTTGCAGTTTTTTTCCCTGCATCTACAGGTATAATGGCTGGAGCTAATATGTCGGGAGAGTTGGAGAATCCACGTAAAAATATTCCTTTTGGAACCATGAGCGCAATCGGCGTAAGTTTAATAGTTTACCTAGTTGTAGCATACTGGTTAGCACGATCTGCTTCTCCTACTGAGTTAGTTGAAAATTATAATGTAATGATTGATAAATCAGCCTTTGGACCGGCAGTTTTAGCTGGGCTTTTAGGAGCAACGTTTTCTTCGGCACTATCATCATTAGTAGGGGCACCTCGAATCCTCCAGGCATTAGGAGCACATAATATATTGCCTAAAGGGGAGTGGTTTGGCAAGAAAACACCTAAGGGTGAACCTAGAAATGCGCTTTTCTTTACTGGAGCAATAACCTTAGCTGTATTAATGCTTAGAGATTTAAACACTATTGCACCTCTTATTACTATGTTTTTTCTTCTAACTTATACTATGATTAATATGGTTGTTTTTATTGAACAAAACTTAAAACTTATTAGCTTTAGACCTACCTTTAGAGTTCCTTCAATAGTTCCTTTACTTGGAATGATAGGTTGCATTTTCGCAATGTTTATTATAAATCCTGTATTTAGTTTAATTGCTGTATCTGTAGTTATCGCAATTCATGCAGTACTAATAAAGCGAAGTTTAAATGCACCCTTTGGAGATGTGCGAAGTGGTATTTTTGTTGCTGTAGCTGAGTGGGCAGTTAAAAAAATTGGAAATTTAGATGTTCCGATGGAAAGAGTTTGGAAAGCTAACTTACTTTTTCCTTTGGAAAAGGCTGGAGAGGCGGATCAATACTACGATTTTGTAAAAGATTTATGTTATCCAAAAGGGTTTTTGAAAATAGTTGGACTGACAAAAAATGAAAATGAAGACATATTAACTGAAGAAATAAAGCGTTTTGTTGATGGAATGAAAAGTGAAAAAATATTTACTTCTTGGGCACTTATTACAGTTGCAGAATTTTCAAAGAATCTAACGGCAGGAATTGAATCTTTTCAAGGGTCTTTTTTGAAGCCAAACTTTTTATTACTAACAATGCCTGAAGATAAAGAACGTGAAGAAAAAATAAAGAATGTAATTAAAATATGCAAAGAAAATGAGATTGGAGTATTACTTATAGATGAACATAAGGTAAGAAAAATGGGTAAAAAAAATAAAATTAACATTTGGTTTGATAAAGGAAATTATAATTGGGATATAGATGTAGACTTAGGAGAAAAAGATCTTGCTGTTTTAGCTGCTTATAAGCTGAAACTTAATTGGGATGCTGAATTACAATTCGTTGCAGAAATAGAAAATGAAGGTGAAAAAGAAATGGCAGATGAATTTTTAGATCTTGTTATTGATTTCAGTAGATTACCTGTTAAGGAAAAAGTATCTATCATTAAGACAGAAAAAATAAAAGCACCGATAGCAGACTTAAATGTAATGGCTCTTCCTGATGATATTGATTTCAAAAAACTACGGGAATACAAAGATATACTGGATTCTACATGTATGTTTACTCTAGATTCAGGAGAGGAGAATGCCTTAGCATAAATTTTTTTATAGATTTATATTTTCAAGATTTGTAATTTAGACATTTATTAAGAACTAGTTATTTTAATATTGATAACCAATTAATATTGGCTTATTCTTCTAATGGATTAGAGTTGCCACCTGAGAGGAGATATCCTTTTTTATATTATCCCTTAGACCTTAAATATTATTATTTAAGGTTGTTTTATAATATTTTATTTAATATAAATAGGAAAGTTTTATACTTTGTAAAGTTTCATATTGGGCATATAAAATATTTTTTTGAAATTAATATATTTAAACTCAATGCTCATTATATATATTAATGAAATTGTTTAAATATATATATATAGTGGTATAAATAAAATATAGAACAAAATCATATAGATGATACGAAGACTTAACGGGTAAACAAGGAGACCTTATGGGAAAAATAATCGAAATGCCACATACAAAATCAATTGATGAAATAATTAAAGTGGCTGATTTAGATATAGAAAAAGGACTTGGATTAGATGAAGTAAAGAAACGTAATGAAAAATATGGTGAAAATGTTATCGAGTCAAAAGAAGAAGTTTCGCCATTAAAAATTCTTTTCCAAAATGCTAATAATATAATAGTGTATCTTCTTGTTGTTGCATCAGCAGTCGCTTTTTTAATGGGAGATTCTGTTGAAGGAGTTGCTGTTATAGTTGCAATATTTATTGCTGTTTTTTCTGGATTTATCTCTGAGTATAATGCTCAAAAATCTATAGAATCACTTCAAAAAATGACAAAAACTATAACTAAGGTTAAAAGAGATGGTGAGGTAGAAGAGATTCCTTCTAATCAATTAGTCCCTGGAGACCTTTTATATATTGAGGAAGGAGATTCAATTACAGCTGATGCTAGGATTGTAGATTCCAAAAATTTTGCTGTCATAGAATCATCTCTTACAGGGGAGTCAGAAGCTATAAGCAAAGATAGTGAATATACGTTAGAAGAGGATACAACTTTAGGAGATAGAAAAAATATGGTATATTCAGGAACTGCAGCGACAAGAGGTAATGCATATGCTGTAGTTACTGCTATTGGAATAGATACAGAAATAGGTAAAATTAGTGAGATGGTTAAAGATGAGGAAAATGAACAAACGCCATTAGAAAAACAGCTTGATAAGCTAGGAAAAACTTTAATTATATTTGCATCGATAGTAGCACTATTAGTTACAATTATAGGTATTTTATCGAGAAATGAATTTTATTCAATAATCAAAACCGGTATTATATTGGCAGTCGCAGCAGTACCTGAGGCTCTCCCAGCTGTATCAACAATTACATTGGCTATTGGAATGAAAACAATGTCTTCACATAATGCACTTGTTAAGAATTTATTTGCTGTAGAAACTTTAGGTTCTACAACTGTAATTTGTACAGATAAAACTGGAACATTAACTGAAAACCAGATGACTGTTAAGGAAATTATATTAACTAATAATAAAACATATAAAGTTGAAGGTTCTGGCTATAAACCAAAAGGAAATATACTAGAAGAAAATAGCTCTATAGAAGTTAAGGAGAATCCCGAGTTAAAATCTTTAATAGAAGCTGCTGTTCTTTCAAGTAACGCAACTTTATCTAAAGAGGAAAATCAATATAAAGTAATCGGTGATCCAACAGAAGGTGGTCTGATTGTTCTTGGGGAAAAAGCATCTATAGATAAGGAAAAAATGGAAAAAGAAGGATTTACTAAAATAGGTGAAATTCCTTTTAGTTCAGAACAGAAATTTATGGCTACAGTATATAATATAAAAGATAATGAAAAAAGAATTTATATAAAAGGAGCACCTGACGTACTAATAGAAATGTTTAAAGATAATGGAAACTCTTCAAAATCAATGAAAAAAATTAGCGATTCTCTTGTAGAAAAAGGCATGAGAGTACTAGCAATTGGCGAAGTAAGAGATTATAAAGGAGATGAGTCAGAGAAAAATATAAAGAATGAATTAGAAAAAGGAATAAAAATACTTGGCTTTGTTGGTATATTTGATCCTCCAAGACAGGATGTAGAAAAAGCAATAAAACAAGCAAAAAATGCTGGAATTAGAGTTATAATGATTACAGGTGATCATCCTAAAACTGCATCTATTATTGCTAAGAAAATTGGAATGGATAACTCTGAAGAAGTTTTAACGGAAAAAGAACTGAA
>JBEPWV010000160.1:0-3763 GCA_041642175.1 Clostridia bacterium | reverse complement strand
ATTCTCACAGCATTAAACAAAACCGACGGAAATGTAAGCCGTGCTGCAGAACTTTTAGAAATTCCAAGGCAAACTCTACAATATAGAATAAAAAAATTGGAAATATAATATTAATAACAATAAAAATAGTGTAGAAGAACTACACTATTTTTAAATGTGATTAATTTATTATGTTTTGTGACACTCTCAAAGGTCTTGCTGTTTGGACAAACCCGTTGAGTAACCATGCAAATTGTGCTTTTCATAGCACGTATACATTATATATCTTTAAGAAAATAATATCAATACTGTAAACCAATAACATTTAAAAAACAGTTTTTTGGGATTTCCTTTAATTAAATATGCTAATATAAGGGTTTAATTTTTTAAAATTTAAGTTGTAAAAGTTTTCCTGCTTATATTATTTTTTTGACAATATGCGGTATAATATAAATATATCAAAAACTTATATTTGAATGGGAGGAAAAAATGGAATATAAAGTAGATAAAAAATTTTTGCTTAATACACTGGAAGATTTGCTGAAAACACCTAGTCCAAGTGGATTCTGTCATAATATCATGAAAAAGATTGAAAGAATAGTGGAAGATTTAGGATATAAGATGGAGTATACAAAAAAAGGGGCAGGTTATATAAAAGTTCAAGGTGAGAATAAAGATTATACTGTGGGCATAGCAGCTCATTTGGATACCTTAGGTGGTATGGTTAGATCTGTAAAATCCACTGGTATGATAAGATTTACTTCTATTGGTGGCAATTTAATGCCAACATTAGATAGCGAATACTGTATTATTCACACAAGAAAGGGTAAAGAATATACAGGGACCATTCTTTCTACCTCACCGGCATCCCATGTATACAAAGATGCCAAGGATAAAGATAGAAATGAAGAAAATTTAGAAATAAGACTTGATGAAAATGTTAAAAATAAAGAAGATGTAGAGAAATTAGGGATAAAAGCGGGAGATTTCATATCAATAGATCCTAAAACTACTCTTACTAAAAGCGGCTTTATTAAATCTAGACATATAGATGATAAAGGTGGAACATCATGCTTGTTAAGTCTGCTTCAGATTTTAAATCAAACCAGCTTGAAACCCAAAAATAATTTAATATTATTTATTTCCACATATGAAGAAGTTGGTCATGGAGCATCTTACATCCCGGAAGAAATTGATGAGCTTCTTGCAGTTGACATGGGATGCATAGGAGATGATCTTACATGCACTGAAAAAGATGTATCAATTTGTGTAAAAGATTCTTCAGGGCCTTACGATTTTGAAATGACAAATAAACTGATAAAAATAGCTGAAAAAAACAAACTAAATCATGCTGTAGACATTTATCCTTATTACGGTTCTGATGCATCCGCTGCTCTAAGAGCAGGAAACAATATTAAGTGTGCTCTTATTGGACCGGGAGTTCATGCATCTCACGGTATGGAGAGAACTCATTACGAAGCCTTGGAAAGTACTATTAAACTTCTTGTGTCTTATGTAACTGAATAAAAAACAAAAGCCTATAGTTTATTGTAATGTTATTAAACAAATGATAAAATTAATTAAGAATTCAAAACTTGAGGAGTTTTATATGGACGGTCAAAACAAAGGAAATATAAAATCAATACGAGGAAGCGTTATTGAAGTTGTTTTCAAGGATAAAATACCAAACATTAATAATAAACTAATCTCTGGAGAAAATCATGAAATTATAATGGAAGTTAGTTCCTATGTAAATGATACTACTGTTAAGGCTATTGCCCTAACATTTACTTCAGGCCTTTCAAGAGGTGATATTGTTATAGATACAGGAGATCATATTAAGGTCCCTGTTGGCAAGGTTGTTCTTGGAAAGATGTTTGATGTTTTTGGAAATAGATTAGATAGCGATGAATCTCTTGGAGAAGATATCAAATACAAATCTATTCATCAAAAACCAGTTCCTTTTTCCGAAAGAGTACCTTCTGATGAAATTTTTTTAACAGGTATTAAAATGATAGATTTACTTACACCTCTTGCTAAGGGTGGAAAAGCTGGATTATTTGGTGGTGCTGGAGTTGGTAAAACTGTACTTATTACTGAATTAATAAACAATACAGCAAAGAAAAATAAAGGATACAGCGTATTTTGTGGAATCGGAGAAAGATCAAGAGAAGCAGAAGAACTTTACAGAGAAGTTAAAGAAGCTGGAGTATATAAAGATGCTGCATTAATTTTTGCACAAATGAATGAACCTCCGGGAGCACGTTTTCGTGTAGGGCATGCTGCCTTGACAATGGCTGAAGAATTAAGAAATGTTGAACGAAAAGATATATTATTATTAATTGACAATATTTTTAGATTTATACAAGCTGGCTCAGAAGTATCAGGATTAATGGGTAAAATGCCATCAAGGGTAGGTTATCAACCAACTTTGGCTACTGAATTATCAAGCCTTGAAGAACGGATTTCTAGTACTAAATCCGGCTCTATAACTTCCATTCAAGCTGTGTATGTACCAGCGGACGATTTCACCGATCCATCTGCTACACACACCTTTCCTCATCTTTCTGCATCAGTTGTTTTATCAAGGAAAAGAGCTAGTGAGGGGCTTTATCCTGCTATAAATCCATTAGAATCTTCTTCAACCATGTTAAATAAGTCTATTGTAGGAGAAAAGCATTACAATATTGCAAGAGAAATAAAAAAAACACTATCAAATTATGAAGATCTAAAAGATATAATCGCTATGTTAGGTATTGAAGAGCTTTCTCAGGAAGATAGGAATGTAGTATATCGTGCTAGAAGATTAGAGCGATTTTTAACCCAACCATTTTTTACTACAGAGAATCTTACTGGAATAGAAGGAAAACTTGTAAACTTAGAAGAAGCATTAGTAGGATGTGAAGATATATTGAATGATAAATATATGGATTATGATGAAAGTGATTTATATATGATTGGCGAAATTCATGAAGCTGTTAAAAAAAGAAGGGAAAGGATTGATAAAATTGATAATTAAACTGACTCTCCCTTATGAAACCATTATAGAAAAGGAAGTTGACAAAATTACAGCACCTGGAGTAGAAGGATCTTTTCAAATTTTACCGAAGCATATCGATGTAGTATGGACATTACAACCTGGAATACTAATACTCAATACAGATGATGAGGATCAATATATTGCTATAGATAAAGGAGTATTAGTAAAGGAAGATGATATTGTTTATATATCTGTTTTTAAGGCGATAAAAGGTGATTCCTTGGAAAATCTTAATAAAGCCTTGGCGGAAAATTTTAAAAATTTAGATGATCGAGAAAAGAAAGCACAGAAAGTTCTTGTTAAGTTAGAAACCGACACTATGCAAAGGTTTATGGAGATAGAATTATAAGGATGTATTTATATGGATAAGAAAAAATTGACTCCCGAAGAAGAAATGGAAAAAAAAATCAAATCAGATGTAGATAAAAAAATTAAAGCTCAAGCTGAAAAAGATGACATTATGTTTGGACTTGGAGTATTTGGTATAATTGGATGGTCAATTAGCATACCAACACTTCTAGGAATCCTTCTTGGGGTATATCTGGATAAGAATTTCCAAACAGATTTTTCCTGGACATTAACACTTCTTTTTATAGGGGTGATTGTAGGGTGTTTGAATGCTTGGCATTGGATTAAACAAAAAAGTTAATCTTATTAATAAGGAGATATTGTATGGTTTTTGGATTTATTGGAGGTATTTTTTTAGGAATTATATTTTTTGGAGGACTATATTGGAGCGTTAAT
>JBEPWV010000159.1:0-3764 GCA_041642175.1 Clostridia bacterium | reverse complement strand
TAAACTTTCATTCAAAATTCTGTATTTATCTTGATTTCCGTTTATAATAGAATCTCCTGCGGAAATCGCAAAATCAAGTTTAGAGTTTTCGTTAATACTCTCAATCATTTTCTTATCAAAAACCTGGATGGAATTTTTCACATTACCAAAAACAGCAAAGGAAAAATTATCACTATTATCATATTGTGATTCAACAATATTTATATTACTGATATTAAGAGATTCAAAATCCCTTACATAAAAATGTAAATAGCCTTTATAAAGAACTATAGATAAAATAATTATAATATCTATATATAAAAACAGCTTAAGTTTTGATTTTAAATTCATAAAACCATCCCATCATTATAATTATAAATACACCTATATTCTTATTACCACAAAATCATTGAATGTATTCATTTAGAAGAAGGATGGTTTGTTAAATAATTAATTATTAGAATATTCTCAACAAATATCTTATAATAATACTATAGATTACTAAACAATATTTCTCTGGAGGTTATTCATGAAAAATAAAATTGAAAAACTCAAACAAAATTGGGAATCATATATTATACACAACAAACTTTCAGAAGATACTAGACCTTTAGTAAAAGAAGCTTGGGACAGATGTTTGAATTTTGGAGTTGATTTCAACGGTGGTTACGGGGATATTATTCCTGAAGAAGAACTTGATGAAATTTTAGAAAGAAAAGCAAATCTCATAAATATTGCTGAGCCTGTTATGGAAAACATCTATCAAATTATAAAACAAACAAGCTTTAGTTTGGTGCTAACAGATGAAAACGGAGTAATAATACACGTAATTGAAAACGAAAGCATACACAAAAAGCACAACTCCCTGAGGTTTATAAGAGGAACCAGATGGGATGAAAAAAGCGTTGGAGCAAATGCCATAGGTACTGCATTATCAGCAGAAAGAGACGTGCACATGCTGGGAGCTGAGCATTTTTGCAAATCTCACCATCCATGGACATGTAGTGCTGCTCTTATTAGAAACAGTCTTGGAGAAATTATTGGATGTTTGGATATTTCCGGAAGTGTAGAAGATGATCACATACACACCTTCGGCATAGTAACCTATGCAGCTAAAATAATTGAGAAGCAAATGGACCTTACCGCATCCTACGAGTTGATTGAAACAGCTATGGATTCCGTTATAGATGGACTATTTGTTGTAGATAAAAATTTTAGAACTACCAATGCAAATAAAAAAATTCTGGAAATTTTCAATGTAAATCGAGAAGAATTTGAGAATATAAACATAAAGAAAATGTTCGACGATATAGATATTAAAAATAAAGTCTTCGAAAATGGAGAAAGTTTAAGAATCAGCGACTACACAATAAACTTTAAAAACAACAAACACGAATGTCTTCTAAATATTTCTCCTACAAAAATATCAGGACATGTTACAGGAGCTGTATTCTTTGTAAAGGAAGCACAGCAGGTTAGAAAGGTAGTTTCTCACATAGCTGGATACAAGGCATCCTACAAATTTGAAGATATACTGACGAAAAACGAAGAAATGAATAGAATTATAAAATTCTCACAGAAGATAGCAAAGACCAACTCTACGGTATTAATACAGGGAGAATCAGGAACGGGGAAAGAACTCTTTGCCCACTCCATACATAACTACAGCAGAAGAAGTAGCGGACCTTTCGTAGCTGTAAACTGTGCAGCTCTTCCAAAGGACTTAGTTGAAAGCGAACTTTTTGGTTATGAGAAAGGATCCTTTACAGGAGCTTCAAGAGAAGGAAAGCCGGGGAAATTCGAACTTGCCAGCGGCGGTACAATCTTCTTAGATGAAATAGGAGAACTTCCTTTGGAAATACAGTCCAAATTATTAAGAGTAATAGAAATCAACAAGATAAACAGAATAGGGAGCAGATACGAAAGAAATACAGATGTTAGGATAATAACCGCTACAAATAGAAATTTAAGAGAAGAAATAGAGCAAAAATCCTTTAGAGAAGACCTTTTCTTCAGACTAAATGTGATAAATATTACATTACCACCTCTTAGAGACAGGATAGAAGATATACCTATTTTAGCTAATCACTTTTTAAATCATCTAAACGAAGAAAGCAAAAGCAGTAAAAAATTCTCTGAAGATTTTATAGATAGCCTTAACAAAAACCAGTGGAGAGGAAACGTAAGAGAACTAAGGCACTTCATACAAAGAGAATATTATCTAAGTGATGACGAATATATAAGAGCTCCAAGAATTAATGACATTATACAGAAAAAAGAAGTAAACATAGACAATGCAGATTTAAAAGAAGTGGAAAAAGTTTACATTGAAGAAGCTTTAAAAGCTGAAAATGGAAATGTTATAAAAGCAGCAGAAAAATTAAATATAGGCAAATCAACAGTATATAGAAAGATAAAAAAGTTCAATATAAATACACAAGTATATAAATAACAAACACATCGGTAGTGAAAGCTGCCGATTTTTTATTTGCAAGTTTTCCCATTTTGGGAATCTCATAATGGGAATTCCCAAACTGGGAAAACTTGAAAAACTTTATAAAGCTTTAAATCAATGGGATTATAGGAGAATATTTTTTTGGTACAGTACTTGCAATATATGTATATATAGAAATTTAAAGTAAAGGAGGAATAAAAAGAAATCAAATCTACTAATTTGTATCTCAAAAGGCATCATAGAAGATCAAATTTTCATCAAACAACTAATTTATAAAAAAAGGGAGGAATAATTTTGAAATTAGAAAATGAAAAAATCCTAAACATGTATGAAAACATGCTTACAATTAGAAAATTCGAAGAAAAAGCACAAGAATTATTTGCAGCAGGAGATATTCCTGGATTTGTCCACCTGTATATAGGAGAAGAAGCAGTGGCAACTGGTGCCTGTGCAAATCTAAATGAAGATGACTATATCACCAGTACCCATAGAGGACACGGTCATATAGTATCTAAAGGTGGAGATTTAAAACTTATGATGGCAGAACTCTACGGGAAGAAAACTGGATACTGTAAAGGTAAAGGTGGATCAATGCATATAGCCGATGCTACCAAAGGTATATTAGGAGCAAACGGAATAGTAGGTGCTGGACACAATATTGCAGCTGGAGCAGGTCTTAGTATTAAATACAGAGATACAGATCAGGTTTGTGTATGCTTCTTTGGTGATGGTTCAACCAATCAAAGCACCTTCCATGAAGCATTAAACCTTTCAAGCATCTGGAAGCTGCCGGTAGTTTTTGTATGTGAAAATAACGGATACGGTATATCTTTAAGTCAAAAATATCATCAGGCTATCAAAGATATTTCTGATAGAGCAGTTTCTTACAACATTCCTGGAGTTACTGTAGATGGAAATGATGTATTTGCTGTATATGAAGCTGTAGGAGAAGCAGTAAACAGGGCAAGAAAACAGCAGGGACCTACCTTGATAGAATGTAAAACCTACAGACATAGAGGACATTTTGAAGGAGATCCTGTAAATTACAGAAGTAAAGAAGAACTAGAAGAGTGGATGGAAAAAGATCCTGTACAAAGAATGGAAAAATACTTACTTGAAAATGATTTTGCTTCAGAAGATAAATTAAAAGAAATAAGCGATAAAATAGATTCTGAAATAGAAGAAGCAGTAAAATTTGCCAAAGAAAGCCCATTCCCAGATGTTGAAGCTTCTGTTGAAGATGTGTATTCAAATATCGTAGAGGAGGTTAAGTAATATGAGAAAAATGACATATGCTGAAGGAATACGAGAAGGTATGAGAATAAAGATG
>JBEPWV010000158.1:0-3765 GCA_041642175.1 Clostridia bacterium | reverse complement strand
TTTACCGTATAAATTTTCAAAGTTCCTTTCCGGGGTAATAATATAGTTGGACCAGGTATCATCATTACCAAATGTTTTACCTATAGTTTTTAGTATTTCCACGACTTCTTCATCTTCACCAATTCTTTCACCATAGGGAGGATTAGTTATCAAAATACCGTATTTTTCAGGTAGTTCTACATCTTTTATATCCATAACTTTAAAATCGATGTATTTTTCTACTCCTGCTTTTTTTGCATTTTCTTTAGCTATTTTCACAGCCTTGGGATCAACATCCGAAGCTATAATTTTCAACTCTTTGTTTGTCTCTATTTTTTTTACTGCTTCATCTCTTGCTTCATCCCAGTATTCTTTAAGCACTGCAGGCCACTTCTCGCTTTCAAAACTTCTATCAAGTCCTGGAGCTTTGTTTATACCTATTAATGCCCCTTCAATTGGTATAGTGCCGGAGCCGCACATAGGATCCATTAATAGTCGATCATCCCTCCAAAAACTCAGCTGTATAAGTGCTGCTGCCATAGTTTCTTTTATTGGACTTTCTACCGATTTTTCTCTATATCCTCTCTTAAACAATCCTTCCCTTGCTCCAGTGGTGTCTATAGCCAGAGTTACTTCGTCTTTTCTAATTATAAGCTGAATGGTAAATTCTGCACCTTCTTCTTCAAACCAGTCTACATCGTATTTATCTTTTAATTTTTCAACTACAGCTTTTTTTACTATTGATTGACAGTCAGGCACACTGTATAGTTTTGACTTTATACTTCTTCCATTAACAGTAAATTTACCTTTTTTTGTAATCCATTTTTCCCAGGATAGGTTGTAGGTTTTACCGAATAATTCTTCGAAAGTATAGGCATTGAATTGACCCAACACCAGCATTATTCTATCTGATGATCTTAAGTTTATATTAACTATAGGGATATCCTTAATCTCACAATCAAAGTACACCCATCCGTTGTCTACATGAGTTTCATATCCTAAATCCTGTAATTCTCTTTTAACTACTGCTTCAATTCCTGCTGCAGCAACTGCAGCTAATTTTATTTTAGACATTATATCCCTTCTTAATCTAATCTTATTTGATGGAAGGTTTTTTTACCTTTTTTAATTGTAAGTTTTCCATCTATAAATAATTCTTTTGTGATAGGCAAAAATATATCTTCAACCTTTTCTTCATTAATGCTTATGCCACCCTGTTTAACCAACCTTCTTCCTTCTCCGTTGGACTTTGTTAATCCTGCAGTTTTTAAAAGGTCTAAAATAGTTTTTTCTTCTTCTAGATATTTTTCTTCTATAACTGTATGGGGCATGTTTTCATCATCAGTTCCTTTTTTAAATAGAGACTTAGAGGTTTCATCAGCCTTCTCAGCTTCTTTTTCCCCATGTATCATCATAGTTACCTCATATGCTAATTTTTCCTTAGCCTTGTTTATTTCAGCTCCTTCTAAAGAACTTAATCTTTCTACTTCCTCCATAGGAAGGAATGTTAGTAATGATAAACATTTCTTCACGTCCGCATCATCTATGTTTCTCCAGTATTGGTAAAATTCATATGGTGATGTTTTTTCGGGATCCAACCACAAAGCACCTTTTTCCGTCTTACCCATTTTTTTTCCTTCGCTGTTGGTAAGTAGAGAAAAAGTCATACCGTAAGCACTTTCATTATCTTTTCTTCTAATAAGCTCTACCCCGGCAATTATATTAGACCACTGATCGTTTCCACCAAACTGCATTTTACAATCATAATCCTGATGAAGTCTGTAAAAATCATAAGCCTGCATTATCATATAGTTGAATTCTAAAAAAGTAAGCCCTTTTTCCATTCTATTTTTATAGCATTCCGCAGTAAGCATTCTGTTTACTGAAAAATGTACTCCTATTTCTCTTAGAAAATCTACATAGTTTAAATTTAACAGCCAGTCTCCATTGTGTACCATAAGAGCCTTGCCGTCATCGAAGTTTAAGAATTTTTCAAATATTATTTTAAATTTTTCTGCATTTTCACCTATAGTTTCCTTGGACATGATCTGTCTCATTCCCGTTCTATCACTTGGGTCTCCAACCATTGTAGTACCGTCTCCTATTATTGCAATAGGTCTATGTCCATGTCTTTGCATATGTGCCATAACCATTATTTGAATATAGTGTCCAATATGTAAACTATCTGCAGTAGGATCAAATCCTATGTAAAAAGTTATTTTTTCTTTTTCCAATAATTCTTTTATTTCATTTTCGTGAGTTACCTGCTCTATGTATCCTCTCTCCTGTAAAACGTTGAAAACATTTCTTTCTTTATCCATTATATCCTCCAAATATATAAGTTTTTGTAAAGATTGATTATTGTCAATCTATTTGATTAATTTATTTCTTCTCTAAGTTCTTCGATTGATTTTTTTGTGATGTTTTTTTTATCTATATCCAATAGTTCAATAGCCTTGTCTAAGTCTTCTTCTCTGATGACTTCAATTTCTAAATAAGTATGAGGATAAGTTTCTTTATCCCAAGTATCAATTTCAAAGAGTATATCCTTATACCTATAGGATACTCTGTGTTTTTTCCCTGTATGCATTAATATATATCCTAATGCTTCTAATATTTTAATCCCTTCTTCAACATTATTTATATTAAGGTTGTTTTCAATATTTTTTCTAAATTCACTGTCTTTAATGTTTCTTTTTAATGTTAATTCTATTTTTTTAGATTTATCCTTATTTACAGTTTTTCTAATTCTTAAATAGCCGTTGTACAGCTTTTTTAATCGTCTTTCCTGGGTATCAAATATATAGTTATACTGATATTCATCTTTTACCAGTTCACATTCGATTTGTTTTAATTTGTATTCTATTTTATCTTTATCTATATTTAATACTTTTACTTCTATTTCTTTCATCTAATAAACCTCCAATATTTCTACCGGTAGAAAGTCAATATAATCAGCAGAAGAGCAAATGAAATTAATATTAGAAATATTTCCTTCAACAATGTATCTATGTCCTTCTGCACTATGAAGATGACCGTAAACACAGGTTTTTATATTATGTTTTTTCATCACTTGGACAAATTCATTAGGATTTCCTTTTGTATCAAACGGGGGGTAGTGTAAAAGAGCTATGTTATAGCTCTTTTTTAAATCAGTACCGCATTCAAATGATAATTCCAACCTATGTATTTCTCTTTCAAATATTTTAAGGTCCTTTTCATTAAAATCTTCACTGGATTTGTCAATCCAACCTCTGGTTCCAAATACCTGTACATTTTTATATTTAAAACTGTTGTTTTGCAAAAATACTATACTGTCTAAGTATAGTTTTTTTAGTTTTGAATTTGTTGACCACCAGTAGTCGTGGTTTCCCTTAGTTATAATTTTTTTTCCATTTAAATTATCAATTCTTTCTAAATCATTTATACCTTTATCTAAATTAATTGCCCAAGATATGTCCCCAGGCATTAAAACTATATCATCTTCTTTTATTGTTTTTTGCCAGTTATCAAAAATCTTCTCTTCATGATTTTCCCAAGATTTCCCAAATATATCCATAGGTTTCTTTTTTTCAAAGTCCAAATGGAGATCTGATATAGCATAAATTTTCATAATTACTCCCAGATTATAATTTTATAAGATTAGCATCCTTATCTAATTCTTCTAAAATACTTTCTTCTCTTTTATGACATGTGAATAAAAGTATTTGATACTGTTCCTTCATTTTCACAATAATTTCTAAAGCATTTCTTAGTCTTTCATCATCATACTGTGTAAAACAGTCG
>JBEPWV010000157.1:0-3791 GCA_041642175.1 Clostridia bacterium | reverse complement strand
GGTTTATTTTCTATTGGGCTGGACATTATGATATGAGTTTCAGTATTACCGTACATTTGAACCTTACCAACCAATTCTTCAAGATGTGACATTTCTTTCAAATGAGCCATTAATATCATGCTGTAAGGTCCTGTTACATGATAGCAGTCTACAATTTCTTCAGAAGCCTCAGCAAATTCTAAAAATTTACTTTGTTTATCTGCTTTCATATCTACATTAATAAAAACTCTAATTGGTTTTCCAACTTTTTCCGAGTCTATGATTGCTTTGTATTGTTTGACTGTACCGTTTTCTTCAAGCCTTCTAACCCTTTCTGCTGTAGCAGGAGGACTGAGAGAAATTTCTCTGGCTAAATCCTTCATTGATATTCTTCCATCTTTTTGTAAGTAGGAAATAATTTTATAATCTGTATAATCCATAATTCACCTCACAATATAAAATAATAGATGATATAACTTAATTTTACATACCTAATTACCCATAATGAATAATATAATGTATTTACAAATACTGTTGTAAATGTTATCATAAAATTGATTCTTAATAGTGATTATACATTACTTTATTAAGAAAATCAATAGTTTACTTAATTAAAATAGTAGATTTAGAATTTGAAAGAATTATTCAGATTTAAACCAAAAAATCGTTTAATCTTTAAAAATGAAAGGAGTTTTCATGAATAAATTAAAAATCACAGACACAACATTAAGAGATGGACATCAATCTCTTATAGCAACAAGATTGAAAACAGAAGAAATGATACCAATTTTAGAAAAAATGGATAAGGTTGGATTTCACGCATTAGAGGTGTGGGGTGGAGCTACTTTTGATGCATGCTTAAGATATTTAGACGAGGATCCTTGGGAAAGATTAAGAACAATTAGAAAATATGTTAAAAACACAAAGCTACAGATGCTTTTAAGAGGACAGAATATTTTAGGATATAGACATTATGCTGATGATGTTCTTGAAGAATTTATAAAAAGAGCTATAGAAAATGGCATTGATATAATAAGGGTATTTGATGCTCTTAATGATGTTAGAAACATGGAAAAATCAATTAAACTTACAAAAAAATACGGAGCCGAATGCCAGGCTGCAATATCCTATACAAAAAGTCCTGTTCATACTTTAGAATACTACACGGACTTAGTAAAACAATTTGAAAAAGCGGGAGCTGATTCTATATGTATTAAGGATATGTCTGGAATTTTGGTACCATATGAAGCTTACAAATATGTAAAAGCTATAAAAGAAGTTACAGATTTACCGATAGAACTTCACAACCACTGTACCGGAGGGACTGGTGAAATGAGTTTACTAAAAGCTGCTGAAGCCGGCGTAGATATTGTAGATACAGCAATGTCACCTTTTGGTTCAGGAACATCACAACCACCAACGGAAACCATCGTATCTGTATTTAAAGATACTGAAAGAGATACCGGTTTAGATCTAGATATCCTAGAAGACATAGCACTATATCTTAAGGATATAAGAGATAAATACCTTGAAGAAGGAATATTAAATCCTAAGGTATTGATGACAGAACCAAAGACATTAATTTATCAGATACCTGGAGGAATGCTTTCTAATTTATTATCTCAACTTAAAAGCTTAAATGCAGAAGATAAATTTGAAGAAGTTTTAAATGAAGTTCCTAGAGTAAGAGAAGATTTAGGATATCCACCTTTAGTAACTCCAATGAGTCAAATGGTTGGTGCCCAGGCAGTATTTAACGTATTAAATAAAAAAAGATATTCAGCAGTCCCTACAGAGATAAAGAAATATCTAAAAGGACAGTATGGCAGAGCTCCTGGAAAAATAAATGAAGAAATAAAAAATAAAATTATCGGAAATGAAGAAACTATAGATGTAAGACCAGCAGAATTATTAGAAGATGAACTACCAAAAGCTAAAAAAGAACTGGGAGATTTATGGAATACAATGGAGGATGTATTATCCTACACATTGTTTCCACAGTCAGCTAAAGAATTTTTAGAAAGAAGAAAATTCGATGAATATGAAAAGGCTGAAGCGATAATATAATGTTAAAGAAACTTTTCTTTAATTACCTTCCAATAATTAAAAGTACCAAGGGATAGGATGGTGATAGTTTTATCACTTATGAAAAAGTTGCATTTCTCTAATTTGTTCATAACACAGCTTTCACCATCCACACACAAAACTGCAGAATCCATATAATCTAGCTCAGGCTTAATTATAATCTTGGTTTTGGGAGGGACTATAACACCAGAACTTAAGCACCTATACGCGTTAGAAATCAAAGGCGCTATAGGTGTTATTTGCATTGTATTTAAAGAAGGATAAACTAAAGATCCTCCTGCAGAATAATTGTACGCAGAAGATCCCATAGGCGTTGAAATTATAACACCGTCACCGCTTATTGTTTGAAGATGGTTGCCGTCTATAAATACAGCTAAATGTATAGCCTTACAAATTTCATTTTTAATAGAAATGTCATTTATAGCGTAAATTTCATTAGTGCAATTTTCTGAATGAATTTCTCCTTTTAAAAGGTTCAGTTGATTTAAAGAATAGTTACCTTTACTGTATTCTCTAACAAAAAAATCTATATCTTCAGGAGATAACTCTGGATAAAAACCTAAAGTACCGGTATTAACTCCAATAAAAGGAATTTGAGGGAAATCATTATCTCTTACACTTTTCAAAAATGAACCATCTCCCCCTACTGATATACACAATTCAGCTTTAGGACTAAATTCATATGTAGTTTTGTATCCGTATTTTTCTAATTCTTTTTTTAAATTTTCTGCTATTTCTAATGAATATTCTTTAGAATTCTTTATTATGTTTATAATTTTACTAGACATATATTACCTCTCTTTGTTTGTAAGAAATCAATATTAAATATATAATAAGAAATGTATATTTTATTATATAATATAAGATAAATAAAAAAATATCAATGAGGTAAAGTATGAATAATGATAGTTTTGAATTATATGTAGATAAACATGGAGACAAAATAAAAAAGGTTTTAGTAGAAAAGTTAAATTTTTCAAAAAGACTAATGAGAAAATTAGAAGAAGCAGGAAAAATTTATCTTAATGATAAAAAGGCTAATTTAGATAAAAATACATACATAGATGACATAATTAAGGTTGAGTTTGAAGATGAAGAAAACATCTATTCCTCCAATAAAATAGATTTGGAAATTTTATATGAAGATGAGGATATTTTAGGTTTAAATAAACCACCTTTTTTACTGGTTCATCCTTCTAAAGATGATAGAAATGATACATTAGCTAATGGAGTAGTGTGGTTTTTTGAAAATAAAAATATAAAAAGAAAAATAAGATTTATTAATAGGTTGGATATGAATACATCAGGAGTTGTACTAATAGCTAAGAACCCTTACGGCCAAAGTATATTGATGAAGGAGATGCAAAAAAATAAAATAGTAAAAAAATATCTTGCATTAGTAGAAGGCTATCCTAAAAATAATAAAGGAACTATTGATATACCAATAGGTTTGCCGAAAGGAGAAACTGTCAAAAGGAAAGTATTAGATTCCGGAGACTACTGTATTACAAAATACAGAGTAATAGAAAAACTTAAAAATAATATTTCCTTAATTGAATTGAAATTAGAAACAGGAAGAACTCATCAAATTAGAGTCCATATGGCTCATATAGGTCATCCTGTACTAGGAGATGAGCTTTACGGTAGTAAAAGTAAATTAATAAATAGACAGGCATTACATTGTATAGAGATGAGCTTTAAAAGTACAAGAACAAAGGAGTTTATTA
>JBEPWV010000156.1:0-3799 GCA_041642175.1 Clostridia bacterium | reverse complement strand
ATATGAGCATCTATTTCTTCTACTAGTTTATTTATATTTTCATTTCTAATAGCTGTTATCATGACTATAGGTGGACGTCTTTCTAAATTTTCGCTTAAATCTAACATCATTTTTATTTCCGTTGCTGTTCTTTGAGATCCCATAAGGTCACTCTTGTTTATAGCAAAAATATCACCTATTTCCATTATGCCGGCTTTAATAGATTGTATATCATCTCCTAATCCCGGCACCATTACCATAACTACAGTATCGGCTGTTTTAACTATGTCTACCTCGCTTTGTCCTACTCCTACAGTTTCTATGAAAATATAGTCGCAACCATATGCATCTAATACTTTTACAGCATTTCTAGTTTGTTTTGATAGACCACCTAAGTATCCTCTAGTTCCCATACTCCTAATGAAAACATCAGGATCTAATGCGTGATCGTTCATCCTTATCCTATCTCCAAGAATTGCCCCTCCTGAAAAAGGACTGGTAGGATCAACAGCTATGACTCCTATTTTTTTGTCTTTTTTTCTAAGATTTTTTATAAGCTTGTCCGTAAGGGTGCTTTTTCCTCCTCCCGGAGGGCCAGTAATACCTATTACATGGGCGTTTCCTGTTTTAGGATAGATTTCCTTTACAATTTCTTCGCCACCCTTTTCATCGTTTTCTATTATAGAAATTAGTTTGGCACAGGACCTTTTATCCCCTTCAAGCATTTTATTTATTAATTCCATTTTATCAAAGCCTTCATTTAATAGTTATTTTTTTACGTTGTTTTTAATAAATTCAACCGTATCCTTTGTTGCTGTTCCTGGTGTAAATATAGCTTTTACTCCCATTTCTTTAAGTTTCGGTATATCTTCCTCAGGTATTACTCCTCCACCTATTACAAGGATATCTTCAGCATTTTGTTCTTTTAGTAAGTTGATAACCTTTGGAAATAGATGGTTGTGTGCACCTGATAATATACTCATACCTATTACATCAACATCTTCCTGTATAGCTGCTGCTACTATTTGTTCAGGGCTTTGTCTAAGTCCTGTATATATAACTTCCATTCCTGCATCTCTTAATGATCTTGCAATCATCTTAGCTCCTCTATCATGACCATCCAGACCCGGCTTAGCAACTAAAACTCTAATTGTTTTTGACATATTACTTTCCTCCTATTGTATCTTCTTTTTATATTAAAGCATTACATTCTGCTCGTATTCACCAAATACATCTCTCATAACACCGCATATTTCACCAAGAGTTGCATATTCTTTTACTGCTTCTAATATGTGGGGCATCACGTTGTCATCACCTTCACAAGCTTTTCTTAGATTTTCAAGTTTTTCTTTTACTTCATCGTTATCTCTTTCAGACTTAAGCTTTGTTAATCTTTCTTTTTGCATTTCTCCAACTTCTGGATCAACTTTTAGAAGTTCTTGTTTAGGTTCTTTATCTGATTTATATTTGTTCATACCCACAACTATTACTTCATCAGATTCTACTGCTTTAAGATAATCGTAAGCTGCATCTGTAATCTCTTGCTGAATATATCCTCTATCTATAGCCTTAGGTGCTCCACCTAATTCATCTATCTTCTCGATATATTTCATTGCTTCATCTTCGATTTCTTTAGTCTTTGCTTCAACATAGTAGGATCCTGCTAATGGGTCCACGGTATTTGTAACTCCACTTTCATTTGCAAGTATTTGCTGAGTTCTTAGGGCTATAGTAACAGAGTCTTCTGTAGGAAGAGCCAATGCCTCATCTCTTGAGTTAGTGTGTAGTGATTGTGTTCCACCAAGAACTGCTGATAATGCCTGTATTGCAACTCTTACTACATTGTTATCCGGTTGCTGTGCTGTAAGGGTTGAACCACCGGTCTGTGTATGGAATTTAAGCATCATTGACTTAGGATTTTTAGCTCCAAATCTTTCCTTCATTATTTTTGCCCATAATCTTCTAGCTGCTCTAAATTTAGAAACTTCTTCAAAAAGGTCATTGTGAGCATTAAAGAAAAATGATAATCTAGGTGCAAAACTATCTACATCCAATCCTGCTTTTATAGCTGCTTCAACATATGCTATTCCATCAGCTAAAGTAAATCCAACTTCTTGAGCTGCTGTTGATCCGGCTTCTCTAATATGATAACCAGATATGCTTATAGTATTCCATTTTGGAACGTTTTCAGAACAATATGCGAATATATCTGTAATTAGTCTCATTGATTCTTCTGTAGGAAAAATATATGTCCCTCTAGCAACATATTCTTTTAATATATCGTTTTGAATAGTTCCTCTAAGCTTATCTGCTGATACTCCCTGTTTTTCTGCAACAGCTATATACATAGCTAATAAAACAGATGCCGGTGCATTAATAGTCATTGAAGTACTTACCTTATCTAAAGGAATATCGTCAAATAATATTTCCATATCTTTTAGTGAGTCTATAGCAACTCCAACTTTTCCTACTTCTCCTTCTGCTAAAGGATGGTCTGAATCATATCCTATCTGTGTTGGAAGGTCAAAGGCTACTGATAAGCCAGTAGATCCGTTTTCTACCAGATATTTATATCTCTGGTTTGATTCTGCTGCTGTAGCAAATCCAGCATACATTCTCATTGTCCAAAGTCTACCTCTATGCATAGTAGGCTGGTATCCCCTTGTATATGGATATTCTCCTGGGAAACCTAAATCTTCCATATAATCTAAATCTTTAATATCTTCAGGTGTATAAAGTCTTTTTACTTTTTCTCCTGAACCGGTTTTAAATTCTTCCTGTCTTTCAGGGAATCTTGACAATACTTTGTCTAGTGTTTTTTCTTCCCAATCTTTTTTTGACTTAGAAATTTGTTCTATTTTTTCCTTATCAAACATCTAATTACCTCCATTGATTACGTTTTTCATATATAAATGTATAATACATCAGTTCAATTTGCAAGATTATTTGCAAAAATGAATTTTCTTTTTTAGAACTTGCATTTTGAAAGGTTTTAGCCTTTGAAAGCTTCTTCAAAATTATGTGGTGTATGTTTATATTTACAATTTTTTTCGGCTGATTTAATATACTTTATCAGCTTATTCTTAAACTTAGGATGAACACAGTTTTCAATTACAGCTTCTGCTCTTTCTTTAGGTGATAAGCCTCTTAAATCTGCCAATCCCTGCTCTGTAACTACCACATGAACATCGTGTTCTGTATGGTCCACGTGCTTTACAAAAGGTACTATGCTGGATATATTCCCTCCCTTAGCTGTTGATTTGGTCATGAATATGGATAGATATGCATTTCTTGCAAAATCTCCTGAGCCACCAATACCATTCATCATTCTCGAGCCTTGAATATTTGTGGAATTTACATTACCGTATATATCAAACTCTATAGCTGTATTCATCGCTATAACACCTAATCTCCTTATGATTTCAGGATTATTGCTTATTTCTTCCGGTCGCAATATAATTTTTTCTCTATATTTATGTAGTTTTTCATAAAAATTTTCTAATCTCCCAGGAGATATAGTAAGGGAAGTTCCTGAAGCAAATTTAATCTTTCCTGCATCTATTAAGTCGAATACAGAATCCTGTAGTACTTCTGAATATATTTCAAGATCCTGGAAATTTGTTTCTTTTAATCCACCTAAAATTGCATTGGCTACACTACCGACTCCAGATTGTAGAGGTAGTAGTTTTTCAGGTATTCTCCCCTCTTTAGACTCTTGTACTAAGAAATCAACTATTAACCCAGCCATCTTCTTTGAATCCTGGTCTATGGGAGCTACACTTCTTGTACTGTCTTTAATGTCGGTAACTACTATAGCTGC
>JBEPWV010000155.1:0-3811 GCA_041642175.1 Clostridia bacterium | reverse complement strand
ATAGGCGAATCATTTAGAAAAATTCAAAGTGGTCAGTGCGACTTAATGCTGGCGGGAGGTGCTGAAGCATCAGTTACTCCAGCTACTATTGCAGGTTTTTCTGCTATGACTGCCCTATGCTCTTCAACTGACAAAAATAGAGCATCTATTCCTTTTGATAAGGAAAGATCCGGATTCGTAATGGGTGAAGGCTCAGGTATATTGTTATTAGAAGAATACGATCACGCAGTAAAAAGAGGCGCAAAGATATACGGAGAAATAGCTGGATATGGAGCAACCTGTGATGCATATCACATTACTTCTCCAGAACCTAATGGATTAGGTGCTAAAGGTTCTATGGAAATGGCAATAAAAGAAGCTGGTATCAGTAACAATGAAGTAGATTATATAAATGCTCATGGAACTAGTACCCCTTACAACGATAAATTCGAAACCTTAGCCATTAAAAATTTATTTGGTGAGGAAGCCTATAATATACCCGTAAGTTCAACTAAATCAATGACAGGGCATCTTATAGGTGGTGCTGGTGCAGTTGAAGCTATAGTTGCCATTATGGCTATAAAGGATGGTTTCATACCTCCTACAATCAACTATAAAACCCCTGATCCTGAATGTGATTTAAACTACGTTCCTAATAAAGGAATAGAACAAGAAGTAAATTATGTTCTTTCAAATTCTTTAGGATTTGGCGGTCACAATACTACATTATTATTCAAAAAATTTAAAGGTTAATTTTATGTATGATATAAATGAAATAAAAAAAGTGATTCCCCATAGAGAACCCTTTTTATTAATCGATAGAGTAATTGAATTAGAAAAAGGAAAAAAAGCAGTAGCCTTAAAAAGTGTAAGTTACAATGAATATTTTTTCAGAGGACACTTTCCAGATAACCCAGTAATGCCTGGAGTACTTATCTTAGAAGCATTGGCACAAACCGGCGCCTTTGCACTTTTAAATGAAGAGAAGTTTAAAGGAAAAACTGTTTACTTTGGCGGTATGAAAAGCGTTAAATTTAAAAAAATGGTTATTCCTGGAGACACTTTAAGGTTAGTAACTGAAATTGTAAAAATTAAAGGTAGTATAGGAATAGGCGAAGCAACAGCCTATGTAGAGGATAAAATAGCTGCAAAGGCAACAATGACTTTTGCAATAAAATAAAGATTCCGTAATGGAATCTTTTTTTATGCTGCTTCTTCTATTTTACTGTTTTTACTGCTGATTATTTTTCTGAAATTCAAATAGTATTCGTATACTGCTAAATATTTATCTACAAAACTCACAATCCATGCTTCCCTGTATTTTGGTATCCTAATAGGAAACATATGACTTAGTATGATATTACTCTCTTTATCGTTAACTTTAAAATGTTTTTTAGAATTTTCAAGAGCAATTTTAGGATGATTCAAAGCATGAAGAAAGGAATCAAAAACTAATTTAATTCTCATTCTTTTATTGAATTTATATAAATAAAAATCATGTAGAAGTGCTCCCCTAGTTATTGATTTTACATCTAAATCAAGCCTTAGTGCAATTTTATAAGATTTGTAGGCTACATCTACTACATGCTCGTAAACACTCTCGTTATGATGCTTAATTCCCTTCATCTTGATGAATTCTTCATGTTCAATGAGGGGTTTGCAAATTTCAGCAAATTTTTCGTCTTTATATTTCATTTAACCACCTTTTTAATCAAAAACTATACTAATTATAACAGTTGTACATAAAAAAGCAAATTAAATTTATGTTAACTTTGTTAATATTTTCGCTTTATTAAATTTTCTAGTACATTTTGTGTGATGTCAGCATATTTTCCAATACCAACCTTTTTTAATAATGTCGTTGATTTTTTCGTGTATTTTTCCGCTAATTCCATTGCTTGTTCAACACCCTTGTACTCGTCAACACATTGAAATATCTTTTCGATATCCGAGTCGGTAATGTCTTTGTTATTTAAAATATTTTTAATATTGTTATTCTCATCATTTTTAACTGCATATATAATAGGTAACGTATATATACCATTTAAAAGGTCAACTTTAGTATTTTTTCCCATTTTTTCAGAACTATGAGTGTAATCCATGCAATCATCGATAATTTGAAAAGCCATACCTGCATAATACCCAGAATATCCAATCACTCTGGATTTAAAATTACCTAATTTAGATTCAAAAGCTCCAGCGTACATAGATAATCCAAACATAGCGGCAGTTTTCCCGGAGATAATTCTTAAGTACCTTCTAACAGTCATGTCACTGTTAAACTTGTTCTCGTTTTGAAATACCTCCCCAAGACATACCTTTTCCATGCCGTCTGTGATGCGATTTTCTTCTAAATCATAATCACCGGCTAAAAGTCTATAAGCCTTCGCGAAAATAAAATCTCCTGTATATACTGCAGAGTCTTTCCCAAATTTATGCTGTATACTATCTATTCCTCTTCTTGTATCAGCATCATCTATTATATCATCATGAACTAAGGTAGCCAGATGTATCATTTCAATTGAAGCTGCCAGTGGTAAAATTCTATCTTTATTATATTCTCCCATTTTTGCAGATAAAATCAAAAGTCCAGCCCTTACTCTTTTGCCATTTGCTTTTAATAAATGATCTATAACTTTTTCAATTGATTTTGTGTTTTTAGTTTTTAAATTTTTATTGATGATTTCCTGTACTTCATCTAATTCATTTTTTATTTCCGGGATATTATCCCAAATTTTTGTCATATTATCACCATATCTTATTCATAAAAATACCTTACTGCCTTTAAGACAGTAAGGCATTTATTAATTAATTTAGTCGAAATACAAGTAGGACTTTCGTGCAAACTTGGTATTCTTCCACCATTCTTTTAACCTTGGTAGAATGTAGTAATCTAATCCAAATGTACTTCCTGATCCTGCTATTAAAGCTATACCGCCAAATAAGAACCATAGTATAGTAGCATCTGACATACCAGTTAAAGATATTCCTATTACCAGTCCAACGCTAACTACAGAGCTTAGGAATGTAAACAATCCTACTATTAATGCTAATCCTATAGCTATTTCCATTAGTACCATAACCGTTTGGAAAGGTACTGCATTTGGAGCTACAATATTATCAATAATCCACTGCATAAACCCAGGTACTTCTTCAAATAATGCTTCTCCGTATCCTGAAGGCTTGTGATCAGTAATCCACTGGGCAAATCCAGGAAGATTACTTGTTACAGCTTCTCCGCCTTCTTCTACCCATGTCGTTGCAGCTGCCGTACCATCTGCTGCTTCCCAAGCCGTTGCTGCTGCTGTACCATCTGCTGCTCCTGTTGCTGCCGCGGCACCATCTGTTGCCGGCGTGGAGGCATACATTTTCTGTTCTGATAGCCATCCTTCATCTATCTTCTTAACACCTTCTACCAACCACATAAATCCTAACCACATTCTCAAAGGAACTAACCAGAAATTAGGTGATCTTTTAGCAAAATGTCCACCAACAAAAGATCTATTATTTTTAACATGGAAAAATTCGTGCATCCAGTAATTCCATAACTGTCTTACACCAGATACTAAGAATTGATAGTAGAAGTTAACAAAATGCTTAATAAGCATTGCAAACCATCCACTTGTCTTAAATCCTGTATCTGCTACTGCATATCTTGATCCTATAGAAACCATAAATCCATGATAATTTTGCTCGTGTTTATGTTTTTCTGTATTTTTAATTTCAGCTGCTATATTAAGTGCTGCTGTGTGTCCTGATTGTTCTGCTGCTTCTACTATTTGTGGAAGCTCTCCATCTTCGTCTTCGTAATATGTATTGTCACCTGCTGCAT
>JBEPWV010000154.1:0-3813 GCA_041642175.1 Clostridia bacterium | reverse complement strand
TTTATGAAAAATTTCAAGTTGTGAATCTATATCAAGTTCTTGAATTAGTTTAGTAAGTTGTTCCACAGTCAAAAAAGACAAAAATTTATTTTTATGTTTTTCTGGTAAATGTTCATATTGTTTAGCCATATCATAAGATCTTAATTCTTCTAATATATTTTGAAAATTTTTCTTGTTCCCTTCCTTTAAATACTGAATAATCAAAAGCATTATTTCATTTTCATTCACTTATTTCAACTCCTTTTCGATTAAAATTTAGTTTTTATAAGTTTATCTTTATATATAGAATTTTATTTTAGGTACATATATATTGATCCTTAATAAGTCTGGTGTTAAACTCTAGATTTTACAGTCTTTATTTCATACTTAATTATTTAATTTAGGATCTCATAAGACACTTATTCAACCTGAATAGGATTTAATTTATAGAGTTAGAGAATATACTTGATTCTCTCTTTTATATTTATATTGTCTAAATAAATTGCTTAAACTTATTTTAAACTAAAAATTTTACAATACCAAGATTTATATTGGCAGAAGTTTCAGGCTTTAAACAAACTAAAAGTCCCAAAGTATTCGCAAGACTTCCCTACAAATCCCTCCGGGACTTTTAATAATCTGCATTTAATTAATTTTTATTGTTATTATACACTTTTTAAGAAATTATTTTATTTCAGTCCTACCTTCGAAAGACTTTGCAAGAGTAACCTCATCAGTGTATTCTATGTCTCCACCTACTGGTATACCATGAGCTATCCTTGTCACTTTTATACCCATTGGTTTAATAAGCTTGGCTATATACATAGCTGTAGCTTCACCTTCTATAGTAGGATTTGTAGCAAGCACAACTTCTTCTACACTATCATCTAATCTCTTTATAAGAGACTTAATATTAATATCTTCCGGTCCAATTCCATCCATAGGCGAAATGCTACCGTTTAAGACGTGATATTTACCTTTATATTCCTTCATTCTTTCCATTGCAGCTACATCTCTTGCATCTTCTAATACGCAGATGGTTTTTTTTGTTCTTTCTTCATCTGAACAAATTTCACAAGGATCTTCATCAGTAAGATTACCGCATACAGAACAAAATTTTGTATGTTTTTTTGCATTTACTATAGCTCTAGCCAGATTCACTACCTCGTCATTTTTCATATCCAGTACATAAAATGCCAATCTTTGAGCCGTCTTTTTGCCAATTCCCGGTAATTTTGAAAATTCTTCGATAAGTCTTAATATCGGTGCTGCATATTTTTCCATTTAAAAGCTCCTTACATACCAGGTATGTTCATGCCTCCAGTTACTTTAGCCATTCCTTCTTCCATCATTTTTTCTGCTTTTGCTATAGCTTCGTTTACCGCAGCTATAATTAAGTCTTGTGTCATTTCAACATCTTCAGGATCCATAGCTTCAGGGTCTATATTTAAACTAACAAGTTCCTTTTTCCCATTTACTACTGCTTTTACAACTCCGCCACCTGCTGTTGCTTCTACTTCTTTAGCTTCCAATTCTTGTTGAACCTTTGCCATTTCTTTTTGCATTTTTTGAACTTTTTTCATCATTCCACTCATGTTTCCCATGCCTCCAGGCATATTTCTTTTTCCCATTTTTATTCCTCCTATTTAATCATTAATTTTTTCTACTTTTTGACCGAAAAATTCTTCGGCCTTTGTTATAATATCTATAGAATTTTCCTCATTTTCTACTTTTTTTTTACCATCATTGAAAGAAAATTCCACACTGTAGTCTGTACCAAGTTTTTTATTTATAAAAGCTGTGAAAAAGTCCAGGTTTTCCTTTTTTGTTGCTTGATCGTAATGGAATTTATAATTTGGTTGAAAAACAAACTTTAAGGTATTTCCTTTTAATTCATAAGGTTCGGCTTCTTTAATTATAGCATGGAAACTAACCCTTATTTTTTTTATTTCATTTAAAATACAGTCCCAGCTTTCCTGGACTAAGTTAAAATCTCCTGAATTAGAAGTAGCTTTTACTTCTTTATCTTTTTTATCTTCTTTTGACGGTTTCACTTTAGTTACTTTTTTATTATCTGTTTTGTTATGATTTGATTCTTCTTTCTTAAATGATTTTTTTATTTTTGCACTTTTTGTTAATGTCTGCTCTGCTTTAATTTCTTCTTGATGTATAGTTCTATATGCAGGTTTTTCTCTTATCATTTTTATCAACCGTGTTTCTAAAAGAACTCTTTCGTTTAATGCTTTCTTACATAGTGCTAAAGTTTCAGATAATTCTTCTATATAATTTATTACCGTATCATCGTCTATTTTTTGTCCCTGATTTTTTATAGCTTCAACAACATCTTCTCCTACTGATAAGTATTTATATCCTTCGGAAGATGTATTTAAAATAAGTATGTTTCTAAAATGTTTAATTAAATCATCTAAAAACTGAGTAATTTCCTTGCCTTCCCCTAGGATATCGTCAAGTTGAAACATCATAGTTGTAACATTTTTATTGATTATATTTTCTGCAAAGTCCATTATCAAGCTGTAATTTACAGTACCTAATAAATCAAGTACCGATTCATAAGTAATTATTTCATCCTGCAAATTCAAACATCTGTCTAATATGCTTAGCGAGTCTCTCATAGCACCTTCCGCACTATTGGCTATAAGTCTCAGTGCTTTTTCCTCTACCTCTACTTCTAATTGTTCGCATATATCCTTCATATTGATAATCATATCATCTACAGATAATCTTTTAAAATCAAATCTTTGACATCTAGATAGTATAGTAGCAGGTATTTTTTCAGGCTCTGTTGTAGCCAAAATGAAAAGCAAATGTTCTGGAGGTTCTTCCAGAGTTTTTAAAAGAGCATTAAAAGCTCCTTTTGAAAGCATATGAACCTCATCTATTATATAAACCTTGAACTTACTCTTTGATGGTAGAAATTTAACTTTTTCTCTTAAATCTCTTATATCTTCTACAGAGTTATTTGAAGCCGCATCCATCTCAACTACATCCATATTTCTTTCTTTTAAAGTACTTACACAGATTTCACATTCATTGCAAGGATTTCCTTCCTGAGGATTTAAACAATTTACCGCTCTAGAAAATATTTTTGCAGTAGAAGTTTTTCCAGTTCCTCTTATACCGTTAAATAAGTAGGCATGTGCTACTGAATTTTTCATTATCTGTCTTTTTATTGTTTCTGTAATATGTTCCTGACCCAAAACAGATTCAAAATCCATCGGTCTAAATTTTCTATAAATAGCTTGATGCGACATTTAATCACCACCCTTGCATTATCTATATCATTATAACAGAATTTCTTTTATTATCAAATACAGTATTTGGATTTTTTACTATGAGTTTTCAATTTAGTCTTAATATTATAAGGACTAATGAAATCATATTAGATCTTTCAAGATTGTAAATAAAAAACATAACTATTTCCTTAAGCTTTCAACTTAAAAAGAAAATAGTTATGCTAATAGACTTTGAATTTTTAAAATTAAATAATATTATCTATTATTTATCATCTACAACAAAAGAAATCTTAGCATTAACAATATATTCTACAATTTTATTCTCATTAACGCTAGCTTTAAATTCCTTAATATATATACTCTCAATATTATCAACTGACTTTGATGCTTCATCAACTGCAAGTTGAGCAGCTTCTTCCCAGCCTTTTCTAGATTTTGCTATAACTTCAATTACTTTAACGATTCCCATTTCTAAACCTCCTTATAATAATATTTAAATAACCGTGAACAATTAAAAACAATCAATGTTTGAGCAAACGTTTTCCTAATATTTATTATAACATAATTTATTTATTTTAAC
>JBEPWV010000153.1:0-3815 GCA_041642175.1 Clostridia bacterium | reverse complement strand
TCTTTGTTTTTGACCACCGGATAAAAGGTGAGGTGGTCTTTTTCTGTATTCAAACATATCAACTTTTTTCAGTGACTCATCAACAATTTTTCTTATTAGTTTTGGATCTACTCCTTGATTTTCAGGGCCAAAAGCAACATCTTCTTCTACAACAGTGCCAACTAATTGATTGTCAGGATTTTGAAAAACCATTCCAGCTGTACTTCTTATTTCCCATAGTTTTTCTTTGTCTTTAGTATTCATCTCTTTAACTAAAACATTTCCTTCAAAGGGCAGTAAAATAGAGTTAATTAACTTTGCTAAGGTAGATTTTCCTGAACCATTATGTCCTAAAATTGAAATGAATTCTCCCTTTTGAACTTTTAAATTTATATTTTTAACAGCAAGTTCTTCTTCTTCACCGTATTTAAAGCTTACATCTTTGATTTCTATGATATTTTCTTTTTTTATGTTAGAATTCTTATCCATAATCACCATTTATTCTCTCTATCCAATAATTATAAAGGATTAAGACATCTATTGATGCTTAATCCCTTAATAGTTTATACCAACTCTATTATTACCATTTCGGCGTTATCGCCTCTACGTGGACCAAGCTTTAATATTCTTGTGTATCCACCATTTCTATCTTCATATTTTGGCGCAACATCTTCAAACAATTTATTTACTACATCTTTATCATAAATATATGCGAGAGCTTGACGTCTAGAATGGAGATCGCCCTTCTTTCCAAGGGTTATCATTTTATCTACTGTTTGCCTTACTTCTTTGGCTCTTGGTTCAGTAGTTCTTATTCTTCCGTTATCTATTAAGCTAGCAGTCATGTTTCTCAGCATAGCTACTCTCTGGTCCGTTGGGCGACCAAGTTTTCTATGTTTACCCATACTTAACCCTCCTTTACAGTTATTCTTCCTCTTTCTTAAGTGATTGTCCTAACTCACCTAACTTGTCTTTTACTTCTTGAAGTGATTTTTTACCTAAGTTTCTTACTTTCATCATATCGTCTTCAGTTTTATCAGTTAACTCTTCAACTGAATTAATACCTGCTCTCTTTAGGCAGTTGTAAGACCTTACTGATAAGTCAAGTTCTTCAATAGTCATTTCCAAGACCTTCTCTTTTTCATCTTCTTCTTTTTCTACCATTATCTCTACATCATTAATATGTTCTGTTAAAGATATAAAAAGATTTAGATGTTCGTTCATAATCTTTGATCCAATAGATACAGCTTCTTCAGGTTCTATTGTTCCATCAGTCCATATTTCTAATATTAGCTTGTCAAAATCTGTTCTGTTTCCTACCCTTGTATTTTCAACTAAAAAGTTTACTTTTTTTACAGGGGTATATATAGAATCTATTGGTATAACACCTATAGAGTGAGAATCTTTTTTGTTGTTTTCTGCACCTACATATCCTCTGCCTTTTTCCATTTCCAGTTCTATAATAAGTTCTGAACCTTCTTCTAAAGTTGCTATATGTAAGTCTTCATTAAATATGTCAACTTCGCCACCAGTTATGATATCTCCTGCAGTAACTTCGCATTCACCCTTTGCATCTATTAAAAGGGTTACAGTTTCTTCAGAGTGCATTATTGCAGCAATGTTTTTAATGTTCTGAATGATTTCAGTAACATCTTCTCTAACTCCCGGCATAGTAGAAAATTCATGCAGTACACTTTGTATATTAATGGATGTTACTGCTGCACCAGGTAAAGAGGAAAGTAAAATTCTTCTTAATGAATTCCCTAATGTTGTACCATATCCTCTCTCTAATGGCTCTACAATTATTTTTCCATAAGTGTTCTCTTCGTTCTTATCAATCATTGTGATGCTAGGTTTTTCAATCTCTATCATCTCAAGAGCCCTCCTTTGTTTGTTTTTTTGTTGAGGATAATTTATACATTACTTAGAATACCACTCAACTATTAAGTGTTCTTCTATTGGCAATTCTATGTCCTCTCTAACTGGTTCTCCAACAATTCTACCAGTCATTTTCTCAACATCTATTTCTAACCATTGAGGCACAGTTGTTTTATGGTTTTCTGCAATATCTTTAAATTTTTCGGAGCTTTTGCTCTTATTTTTAACTTCTATTACATCACCCTTACTTATTTGCATTGACGGTATGTCTGCTTTGTGGCCATTTAACAAGAAATGTCCATGTACTACCAACTGTCTTGCTTCAGCTCTTGAGCTTGCTAGTCCAAGTCTGTAAACAACATTGTCAAATCTTGATTCTAAGATTTTAAGCAGGTTCTCACCTGTTACTCCATGCATATTATCAGCCATTTCAAAGTAAGTTCTAAATTTATTTTCTAATAAACCGTAGTATCTTTTAACCTTTTGCTTTTCTCTTAACTGAGTCGCATGATTTGACATTTTCTTTCTTGATTGCCCATGCTGTCCTGGCTCATAATTTCTTCTGCTTATCGCACATTTATCTGTATAGCATCTATCTCCTTTAAGATATAGCTTTGTCTTTTCCCTTCTACATAATCTACATACTGATCCTGTATATCTCGCCATATTTACACCTCCTGACTTTACTAATTAAACTCTTCTTTTCTTTGGTGGTCTACAACCATTGTGTGGTATAGGAGTTTCGTCTTTAATAAGACTTACTTCTAACCCTGCTGCTTGAAGTGATCTAATTGCTGATTCTCTTCCAGCTCCTGGTCCTTTTACATAAACTTCAATTGTTTTTAATCCATGTTCCATAGCTTTTTTAGCTGCTTCTTCAGCAACTTGTGAAGCTGCAAATGGAGTAGATTTTCTTGATCCTTTAAAGCCTAGTTGTCCACCACTAGACCATGATATTACATTTCCAAAAGGATCCGTAAGTGTAACAATAGTATTGTTAAATGTTGAATGTATATGCGCCTGTCCTCTTTCTATATTCTTACGTGTTTTTCTTCTGACCCTTGATTTTTTTACGTTTTTCTTAGCCAATTAAGTCCCTCCTGACTACTTTATTTTTTTTTGCCTGATATTCTTTTCGGACCTTTTCTAGTTCTTGAATTATTTTTAGTATTTTGTCCTCTAACAGGTAATCCTCTTTTATGTCTAATTCCTCTGTAGCAGTTGATTTCTTTTAATCTTTTGATATTCATTGTGATCTCTCTTCTAAGATCACCTTCAACTTCTAATTTTTCTATTTCTGTTCTTAATTTACTTACTTCTTCTTCTGTTAGATCTTTAACTCTAGTATCATAATTAATACTAGTTTTATCTAAAATGTTTTGAGAAGTAGATTTTCCAATTCCAAATATATATGTTAATCCTATTTCAACTCTTTTATCTCTTGGTAAGTCTACACCAGCAATTCTGGCCATTTACAAATGCACCTCCTGTAATTATTCATTAAATTTTTTAACCTTGTTTTTGTTTATGTTTAGGATTTTCGCATATTACCATTACTTTACCTTTTCTTTTGATAACTTTGCATTTTTCACACATAGGTTTAACTGATGGTCTTACTTTCATCGTAATACCTCCTTACTACTTTTTCCTCCAGGTAATTCTTCCTTTTGAAAGGTCATATGGCGATAATTCCACTGTTACCTTGTCTCCTGGCAGAATCCTGATATAATTCATTCTTAGCTTTCCAGAAATGTGAGCTAGAATTTCATGCCCATTCTCTAACTCTACTTTAAACATAGCATTTGGAAGAGCTTCTAGTACTTTTCCTTCTAATTCTATTACATCTTTTTTGGACATTCTTTCTCAACCCCCATTCGTATTTTATTATTTTTCATATGGTTCTATCAACTTTTTTACAAAAACATTGGTTAGTTTTGTGCTGCTTTTTATCTGTTCTT
>JBEPWV010000152.1:0-3830 GCA_041642175.1 Clostridia bacterium | reverse complement strand
TATTATTAAAAAAATTTAACAAATTAAAGCTGTGATAGAAGAAAGTAAACTTGAGGAAGCTATTAGGGAGTATTCACCTTAGACTGAAAGTGAATATTAGACCAATCATTTTGAAGTTCCTTCTTGAGCTACTGGCTGAATTAAGTAGGTCTTGTCGTTTTCCAACGTTATATGGATAGAATATCAGATTTTTAAATCTCGTATTTGATAAAGTGCAGCAGTTCAACTGCTGAAATCGGGTGGTACCGCGAAACAGTTTATAAACCTTTCGTCCCTATATATTTATAATATTTTAGGATCGGAAGGTTTTTTTGTATATAAAAATAAGAAAGGATGATAAAAAATGGAAAATTGTATTGGAAGAAAAATCGTCAAAGATAAAAAAATTGTTGATAAAGTATCTTATCAGGGATTGCCCTTTTCCTACTCGGAAATTACTTCAAAAAAACTATTTAAAAATGCAGTGCTAATAAACAAGGAGACCTTTGAAGATGTATTTAAAGATGTACATGAAGGAAATACGGACATTGGAGTAGTTCCTATAGAGAATACCAAAGCAGGATATGTAAATGAAGTGTACGACTTACTCTTGAAATATAATCTATACATCAACTACGGCTACATCAAAAAAATAGACCACTGCCTGGCAGGAACCCCAAACTCTAAAATTGAAGATGTAAAAGAAGTTCACTCTCATCCTCAAGCTTTAATGCAGTGTAAAGACTACTTAAAAAATAATAATTTAAAAATGGTCAATGAAATAAATACCGCTGTAGCTGCAAGAAAAATAAAAGACATGGAAGATAAAACCACTGCATGTTTATGTTCAGTAGAAGCAGCAAGGCATTACGGATTAAAAATTCTTAAAGAAAAATTGAATCCCAAAGAAAACTATACAAGATTTGGAGCAATATCCAAAGATTTGCTTGCTGAAGAAAACCACAATAGAATAAGTATCCTATTTAAAGTTCCTCATGAAGCAGGAGCTCTAAATCATGTAATATCAATATTTGCAAAAAACAATCTAAGTTTAACTTCCATATATTCCCGACCGGATATGAACAGTTCCTGGAAGTATTTATTTTACCTGGATTTTGACGGTAATATCCTTGATGATTCTGTACTGTCAATGCTAAATAAGCTTAGTAAAGAACTTCCCTATATAAAGATACTTGGTAGTTATAAAATTTAAAATAGTTAAAATTATCTGCTGATTTTATTTAAAATTTCATGATTTGCAACATATATTTTAATTTATCATTGACATTTTTCCTCTATATGGTAAAATGTTACAAATTATAAATATTTTGAGGAGAAAAACTATGTTGCCTTTAAATAAACTTTATGCAGTTGAATACTTTAGCTATTTTGCAAGTAATTATTATTATTACTTCTATTTTAGTATACAAAAATTGCATAAATATATTTATAAAGGAACTAAACAAAGGTGCAGCTGCAGCTTTAGCTGACCCAACTTAGAATAATATTCTCAACAAATAAAACTGTTAGAGTCCTTTATAGGGGCTCTTTTTTATTATCTATACCATATTCCAGGAGGTTAAAATGATATTAGTAATTAAGAGAAACGCATTAAAAGAAGATATCGAAAATGTTAAGGAAATGATTAAAAGAAAGGGATGTACAGAACACGAATCCATCGGTCTTAACTATCATATTATAGGAGTTGTAGGAGATACCAGTGTAATTGACGAAGACATGTTTAAGAGAAATGATGCAGTAGATAAGGTTCTACATGTTCAGGAACCTTATAAAAAATCCAACAGATTATTTCATCCTGAAAACACTGAAGTAAATGTAGGAAAGGAGGTCTTTGGAGGTAAAAAACTGGGTATTATAGCCGGACCTTGTTCAGTGGAAAGTGAAGAACAGATAATTTCTGTAGCTGAGTCAGTGAAAAAATCCGGTGCAAGATTTCTAAGAGGTGGAGCCTTCAAGCCTAGAACATCTCCTTACAGTTTTCAGGGATTGGAACTTGACGGTCTTGAATTGTTGAAAAAAGCAAAGGAAAAAACAGGTCTACCTATAGTCTCGGAAATTATGTCTACAGACTTAATCGATGAATTTGTTGAAAATGTAGATGTAATTCAAGTAGGTGCAAGAAACATGCAGAACTTCGATCTTTTAAAAGAACTTGGAAAAACTAACAAACCAATATTACTAAAAAGAGGAATGTCGGCGACAATTGAAGAACTTCTAATGTCCGCGGAATACATAATGTCCGGTGGTAATGAAAATGTAATCTTATGTGAAAGAGGAATTAGAACCTTTGAAAACTATACTAGAAATACCTTAGACCTTAGTGCCATACCAGCTATAAAAAAACTAAGCCACCTCCCGGTAATTGTAGACCCCTCTCACGCAACGGGCTTTTGGTGGATGGTAGAGCCTCTTACTAAGGCTGCTATAGTAGCAGGCGCCGACGGCATGATAATAGAGGTGCATAACGATCCCAAGAATGCTTTATGCGATGGAAATCAATCTGTTAAGCCTGAAAGATTCGAAGAATTAATGGGTAAAATAAAGGCACTAGCGGAATTAGAAGGGCGGGAAATTTAATTATGAGGAGTTGTAACCATGGATAATTTATCTGATAAAAATATTACCATTGTCGGTCTTGGACTTATCGGAGGATCTATTGCTAAGGCAATATCAAAAAATATTCAAGTTAAAAATATATGGGCAGTTGATACTGATGAAACCACATTGAAATTAGCTACGGAAGAAAAGGTAATTAGCAAAGGATATATCGACCCTAAATACCCTTTAGAAAATTCAGATATAGTGATAATATGTACTTATCCAGATACAACCTTGAATTTCATAAAATCAAATGCTGAAAATTTTAAATCTAATGCTGTAATAACAGATACTGCTGGAATTAAAAAATCCATAGTAGAAAATATAAACAGCATTTTAAAAGACAAGGTGGTATTTATCGGCGGACATCCTATGGCTGGGAGAGAAGTTTCAGGATACAGTTTTTCTAAACAAGATATTTTTCAAAATTCCGAGTACATTCTCACTCCTGATAAAACCACCTGTGAAAAATCTTTAAATATGCTAACTCAGCTTATAAAAAGCATAGGATTTAAAAAAATTACCTTTATGACACCGGATATTCACGATAAAAAAATAGCACTAACAAGCCAACTCCCCCATGTAATAGCCTGTGCATTAATGAATAACAAGGGATTAGAAGAAGACTTAAATGGAATAGGCGGAAGCTTTAAAGACATGACTAGAGTAGCAAATATTAACTCAAATCTCTGGTGTGAATTGATATCAGATAATAAAGATAATGTTTTGGAAGAACTAGATGTGTTTATAGAAGATTTAAAAAGTATATACAAGGTAATAGAAAGCAGCGATAAACAAGAATTAGAAAAAATATTTGCAAAAAGTAGTATGCGTAGAAAGGGTATTGATGATGAAAAGACTAACTGTTGAATTTAAAACTAATAATTACGATATAATTATAGAAAAAGATCTTATTGAAAATATAGGAGAAGAAGTAGGTAAAGTTTATAAAAACACTAAAATTTCAGTAATAACCGACGAAAATGTACATGATATATACGGTGAAAAACTGAAAGAAAATCTTACCCAATCAGGATTTGATATTGATTTTATAGTTGTGAAACCGGGAGAAGACAGCAAATCTTTAAAGGTTTTAGAAACCCTATATAAACAGCTTTTATCCTTTAACCTCACCCGAGGAGATCTAATTATAGCCTTTGGAGGTGGAGTAGTTGGAGATTTAGCCGGATTTGCAGCATCATCCTATCTAAGAGGTGTGGACTATATCCATG
>JBEPWV010000151.1:0-3855 GCA_041642175.1 Clostridia bacterium | reverse complement strand
AATGGAAAAATTATTAGAATTAAACATATACTTTTTGTATCCTTTATTAATTAGTTTGAGTACATGGATAGTTACAATAAATAAAGAACTTTTGTGGTTACCGATAGTAGGATTACTGACACCTTTGATAGGCGGAGGGATAGGTTTTATAACAGGGAAAAAAAGATTTGAAGATTCACTGGAGAGAGGAAGCTATACTATATCTTATATGTTGTCAAATAGAGGAACCATAGGGGGACTAGTAGCATTTATAATTTTAGGAGAAATAGGCTATGCCTTGAATCAGTTTTCTCTAATATTTAATACTGTTACCCTCTATATGATTGCATATCCAATAGCATCCTACTTTAGTCAAAAGTCTAAAGGAACTACTGTAAGAATTAGAATAAAGGATATACTATTTACTAGAAATCAAATCCCTGTTTTAGGAATAATATTAGGAGTATCTTTGAATTTGCTAAATATTCCAAGACCGACAATATTTGGAGAATTTTTTAACATTTTAATTCACATAGTAGCTTGGTGTGCACTGATTCCTATTGGGATGAATATTGATTTCAAAGAAATGTCTAGATTCAAAAACTTAATACCGGAAATATCAATACTTAAATTTATTTTCATGCCATTATTTATGGTTTTTATATCCAGCTTTATAGTAAGTGATGAAATAATTTTAAAAACTATAGTTATACATTCATCAGCTCCAGCAGCTATAAATTCAGTGATAGTATCAAAAATACATAATCTAAATATACATTTAACTATAATGGTTTTTGTTGCAACAACAGCTATATATATAGTTTTGATTTTTCCCATATTGTTTTTAATTTTATAAAATAATAGTATGTACAAACATTATATGTTAAAATAATGAATAAAGAACTAACTGAGGAGATAACATTGAAATATAAGGTAAAAGAAGAACTTGAAAAAGAAATTAATGGAATAGTAAAAATAGATGAAAAAATGAATAACCACACATATTTTAAAACAGGGGGACCAGCGGATATATTTGTAGAACCTGAATCAGTGGATGAACTTAAAAAGGTTTTAAAAATAATAAAAGATATAAATTATCCATATTATATTATAGGTAATGGAACAAATTTACTTTTTTCAGACAGTGGATACAAAGGTGCAATTGTTAAGATTGGTAATAAGCTAAATTCAATAAAAATAAAAGATGATTTAGTAGAAACAGGAGCCGGTACATTATTGTCGTTGTTATCTAAGTCTGCATGTAAAGAAAGTCTCACAGGTCTAGAATTTGCCAGTGGTATACCGGGATTTGTTGGAGGAGCTGTGGCAATGAATGCAGGGGCATATCATGGAGAAATGAAAGATATCATAGATTATGTAATATGTTTAGATCAAAAGAATAATGTTAAGAACTACACTAATGAAGAAATGAATTTTAGATATAGAAACAGCAGAGTTAAAGATGAAGATTTGATTGTATTAAAAATAGGTCTTAAATTAAAAAAGGGAGACAAGAAAGAAATACAAGATAGAATAAACCTATTAACCAGGTTAAGAAATGAAAAACAGCCGGTTGAAATGCCAAGTGCAGGTAGCACATTTAAAAGACCTGGAGAAGGTTTTGCAGCTAAACTAATAGAAGATTCAGGACTAAAGGGCTTAAGATATGGCGATGCTATGGTTTCAGATAAGCATAGCGGATTCATTGTGAACTGTGGAAAGGCAACTACTTCTGAAATTTTAAGTTTGATGAGAATTGTTAGAGAAAGAGTACAGGAAAAGTACTCTATAGAACTTGAACCGGAAGTTAAAATAATCGGCGAAGAATTTTGAGGTGACTATGAAGGTTATTAAAGATTACCATATTCATTCAATATATTCAAAAAACGGACATGGAAAATCTACACCTGAGGAGGATGTTATAAAAGCATCGGAAATAGGGTTAGAAGAAATAGCTATATCCGACCACGGTCCTCGGCATTATTTGTATGGAATAAAAGAAGATAACATAAAAAAATTAAATGATGAGATTAAAAAACTAAATCATAGATACAAGACCATTAATGTGCTACAAGGGATAGAAGCAAACATGTTAAGTTATGATGGTGATTCAGATATAGATGACTTAGTTAAAGATAACTGTGATATAATTATGGGTGGATTTCATTACGGAGTTAGATTTAAAGACTTAAAAACTTTCTTCAGGATATATGTTTTGAATTTATTAGGGAAATTTTCTGTAAAGATTAATAACTACATAACTGAACTCAACACTGAAGCCGTTATTAATTTTATGAAAAAAAACAAAATAGAAATATTGACTCATCCAGGAGAAAAAATCCCTGTAAATATAAGAGATGTAGCTAATGCGGCAGTAGAGGAAAATATTATTTTAGAAATAAACTCATCCCATAAGCATTTATCAGAAGAAGATTTAAAATGCATAAAAGATATTAATGTTAAATTAATAATAGGAAGCGATGCTCATCATATAGATAATATAGGGAATTATGAAGTTGCTATTAATAGAATTGAAAAATCTGGTTTTCCAATAGAAAATGTAATAAACTTGGAGGTTTAATATGGAATTTTTAATTATTACAGGTATGTCTGGAGCAGGTAAAAGTCAAGCTGTTAAAGCACTAGAGGATATTAATTACTACTGTATGGATAATGTTCCACCGTCTCTTCTTCCTGAGTTTGCTAACCTGTGCAGAGAATCAAAAAAAACTATTGATAGAGTAGCAATAGTTGTTGATATTAGAGGTGGAATATTTTTTAATGATCTATTTAAAAGTTTGGATTTTTTACAGTCAGAAGGTTTTAAATATGAAATTCTTTTCTTAGATGCAACAGATGAAGTATTGACCAAAAGATTTAAAGAATTAAGAAGACCTCACCCACTTACACCGGATGGAAGAGTTTTAGATGGAATAGAAACTGAAAGACTTAAATTAAAAGAAGTTAAAGAAAGAGCTAACCATATAATAGATACATCTAATCTTACTACTGCAATGCTTAAAGAAGAAATTCATAGAATATTTTTAGAAGGTAAAGAACAAAAAAAAATTACTATATCAATAATATCCTTCGGATTTAAATTAGGAATACCTATAGATAGCGACTTAGTCTTTGATGTAAGATTTTTACCTAATCCACATTATATTACAGATTTGAGAGATAAGACAGGGAATGATAAAGATGTACAGGAATATGTTATGAAATTTCCGCAAAGCAATGAGTTTTTTGATAAATTGAAAGATATGATAGATTTTTTAATACCCCACTATATAAAAGAAGGAAAAACTCAACTTGTAATTGGAATTGGATGTACAGGAGGCAAACATAGATCTGTTACAATTGCCAACTTGTTGGGAGATTATATTGAAAGAGACAACTATAGAGTTATTATTACTCATAGAGATATTATGAAATAAATAAAGAGGTTTCATATGAAAAACAGAAATGATTTAACAACAGGAAATATTACAGAAAAATTAGTTAAACTAGCTGTACCCGTAATGGGTACTTCTTTTATTCAAATGGCGTATAATTTAGCGGACATGGCATGGATAGGAAGACTAGGAGGTCTAGAAGTAGCAGCTGTGGGAACAGCCGGGTTTTATGCATGGCTTTCTTTTGGATTTATGATTTTAGCAAAGATAGGAACTCAGGTAAACGTTGCTCAAAATGTCGGCAAAGATGACTATGAAAAGGCTGGAAGATATTCTACAGCAGGTATTCAGGCGGTTATTATTATTGGTATTATATTTGCTGTAACTGCTCTTATATTCAGGGAAAGTTTAATTGGTTTTTTTAATATAAATGATGACTATGTAAATAGACTTGCTGTTGAGTATTTAAGTATCATTGTTT
>JBEPWV010000150.1:0-3863 GCA_041642175.1 Clostridia bacterium | reverse complement strand
ATTTTTAGCACCTATAAATCTTGCAACTAAGGCTGTTGTACCTACACTTAAAGCGGCAAATACTGCTATCATAAGCATTATTGGATTGTCAGTAATACTTATTGCAGCAATTGCAAATCCTCCTACAGCTCCTACCATGGCTGTATCGGCAATACCTAATAGAGTTTGCAAAAACATTTCCATAATAGAAGGAAGAGCAAGCTTTATGGTTACTTTATTCATATTTATATTATTATTTTCCATAATACCTCCATTTGATGTCGTATCTTGATTTTCTTACTATTTCATTAATAAGTCAAGTGTAATATTATATTTCTATGTTTGTAAGTATTATACAATTTAGTTATAATTAATATGATACATTTTACGGGGGTGTAAAAAATGAATACAATAAAAACTGTAGATAACCAAATTGAACAATTCAAAACCAACAGATATGATAATATAGAAAACGCTTTAAAGTATATAGATAAAGCAATGGAAATCTGTAAAGAAAATGATTTGTATGATAAACTTCAGGAATGCAGATATCATTATGCATCAGCTCAGTTTGATAAAGGGAATTGGAAGGAAAGCCTTCGGATAAATATGGATATTAAAAGAATAATAGAAGAAAGGGGAGAAAAATATGTAACAAAAGTTCAAATTTTTTTAACACTGGGAATATATAATTTTAATATAGGGAACTTTGAAATATCTTTAGAATTCTACTTGGAAGCCTTGGAAGATGTAGAAAGAAAAAAAGATTTGGAAAATGTAGCCAAATTAAAAATAAATATAAGTGAAATATACAGAAAACTTGGAGATTATAGTAAGGCTAAAGAGTATTTAGATGAAATATTAATTTATGAAAATAACTTAAATGTTCAAAGCTTGGAAATTATTTATACTAATTACGCTGAAATACTTACAGAAATGAAAAATTTTTCTATAGGATTAAATTTTTTGGATAAATCCGATAATATTAGTAAAAAAATAAAGGATAACATAGGATTGGCATACAATGCTATGTTAAGAGGAAGAATATATGATAAACAAGGAAAATTTAAAGAAGCAGAAGAGTATTTTTTGGAAAGTTTATCTATTTTCAAAAAAACTAAAGAAGGAATTTATATTTTTGAAGCCTATAATGATTACATAAAATTTTTGATTAATAGAAACAAACTAGATAGAGCAGAAAATATAATAAAGGAAACTTTTCAGAATTTAGATGGAAAAGATTCTTTAATCACAGAACTTACCCTAGAAAGACATTTAGCTATAATAAACTATAAAAGAGGAAAATACAAACTTTCTATAGATCATTTTTTAACTTACGATAGAATATTTGGTGAATATGATATAGAGATTGTAAAAATGAGACTTTTGGCAGTAAAAACCAAATTTGATATAATAAAATCACAGAAAGAAAAAAACAAAATTGAAAAACACAGTAAAGAATTGGAAGAAAAATACGATGTATTTGAAACTGCTACAGAAATTATAAAAGAAATAACATCTACATTAGAGCTAAAAGAAATAGTATCGAAAGTACAAAAGCAATTAAAACAAGCGATACCTCTCGATGTATTTGGGTTAGCCTTGTATGATAAAGAAAAGGGAGAAATTACATATGAAGAATATGTAGAAGGAGATATTGGACATGGAGAAGACATTAAGCCAATAGATGTTTACAGCAGAAAAAATTTTTCGGCTTATGTAGTAAGAAATAACGAAGATATACATTTAAGAATAATGGATGATAAATCCAAATTTGTTGATGAAATAGTTGATGGAATAACCATAGAACCTTTTGATAGAATATCTGAAACTGTAGTCTTTAAAAGATTAGTATTTGAAGATAAAATATTAGGGATTTTGACGGTTCAAAGTTATAAAAGGGATATTTACGATAGCAGACATATTGCAATTATAGATTTAATTACACCGTATTTAGCAATTGCCGTTAATAATTCTATTAAATCCAATAAATTGATCAAGGAAATTAAAGAAAGAGAGAAAACAGAAGTTAAATTAAAAGAAATTAATGATATTCTTAGAAACATATCAAACACAGACAACTTAACAAGTCTTTACAATAGACATTATTTAAATAAAATAATGGACGGTATATTTTACAAAAAGGATTTTGAAGAGAGAATTATAAACTTAATAATGATAGACATCGACTTTTTTAAAGAGTACAATGATACCTATGGACATGTTGAAGGAGATAAGGTAATTAAACAAATCGGTTTAAAAATAAAGGATATTTGTGATGATTATAATATAGATGCTTTTCGATACGGTGGGGATGAATTTTTAGTTATTGATTTCAACTTAGATAAAGATAGTCTAAGGAACTTAGGAAAAAGAATAAATACAGATATTAAAAATTTAAAAATCAGAAATTCAAAATCACCTATAAGCCACTACGTTACTATATCTGTGGGAATAACACAGGTCAAATTAGAAAAAAGCTACAACCAAAATAAATTAATCAAGAAAGTTGATAATGCCTTATATGAATCAAAAAGAGTTGGAAGAAACAGAGTTGTTTTTATATAAAAAACCGACCTTCTATAAAGATCGGTTTAATGGTGGGCGTAACAGGGCTCGAACCTATGACCCCCTGCTTGTAAGGCAGGTGCTCTCCCAGCTGAGCTACACGCCCATATAGGCTTATAAAATATTCGACTCATATAGAAATATCTTAGCAAATAAGAGCTTTAATGTCAATAAATTTAAAATAATTTCACATATAGCTTGCAATTTTTGGGAAAAACATGTATTATGTATTATAACCTTTAATAAACAATATATTAACAACTAAGCACTGAGTAGAAAATTTATATTTTTATAAAGAAGTAAATTTAAGGAAGTTTTGAGATGTTGTAATGTTTAAAGGAAAAATAATTTTAACGGAGGATTCAATTAATGATTAATGGAACAGTAAAATGGTTTGATGCAAAAAAAGGTTTTGGTTTTATAACAGGAGAAGATGGACAGGACGTATTCGTTCACTACTCAAAAATTAACAAATCAAATTTCAAAACTTTAGAAGAAGGCGAAAAAGTAACTTATAATGTTGTTGAAGGTCCAAAAGGCCCTCAAGCAGAAGAAGTAACACCTGTATAAGCATAAAAACTAAAAGAATTAATCCTGCAGCTTTAGCTGCAGGATTTTTGTTTTTTGGAAACTAATATATCCTATTGAATGTAAAATTCTCTTCTTTTAGTTTATCTAAAATTTCTTTAATATGATTATGACCGTTAGTTTCAGCCGTGACCTCTAGCTGAACGTTCATATATCTATCCATTGCTTTAAATTGATTGTGATCAAGTTTTATAACATTAGCATTTAAATCCGCAAGCAAATTAGATATTTTTAAAAGCTGACCAGGTTTATCAGGTAAATCAACTGTAAAACAAAAAATTCTACCTCTGGATATAAGTCCTTTGTTTATCATAGAAGAAATAGTTACAACATCAATATTTCCGCCGCTTAAAACACAGACGATGTTTTTATTTTTTATGGTTAATTTTTTTAATGCAGCTAAAGGAAGAACGCCGGCAGTTTCGGAAAGAAACTTATGTTTTTCAATAAGCATTAATAATGCTTCCATTATCTCTTCTTCTGAAACGGTAATTATGCCGTCGACATAGTTTTTTATAATATCAAAAGTTGATTTCCCTGGACATCTTACAGCTACTCCTTCAGCAGATGTATTTACGTTATTTAGACTTGTCAATTTATCATTATCTATAGATACCTTCATAGCCATTGCACCTTCCGGTTCTACTCCTATTACTCTAATATTTGGATTAATAGCTTTAACAGCTAAAGCAATACCGCTTATTAATCCACCTCCACCTACAGGAACA
>JBEPWV010000149.1:0-3877 GCA_041642175.1 Clostridia bacterium | reverse complement strand
AAAATCCTAAGGTTCTGCTGTGCGATGAACCCACGGGAGCACTTGATTATGAAACCGGTAAATCAATACTTAAAGTACTGAAAAAAATCAATAAAGAATACAATAGAACTGTAGCAGTAATTACTCACAATGCTTCAATAGGAGAAATTGCAGATAGAGTAATAAAAATGAGAAGCGGAAAAATAACAGAATATTATAAAAACGATAATCCTTTAGATCCGGAAAGGATTGAGTGGTAATGAATAAGTTAAATGTTAGATTACTAAGAAATATAAAAAACTCAAAGGGTCAGTTTATAGCTATTATCTCAGTAGTAATAACGGGACTATTTATTTTTATTGCAATGAACAATGCTTCTACTAATCTAAGAACTTCACTCTACGAATACTACGATATTACGAATTTTGCAGACATGTATGTAGATGTAATAAAGGTACCGGATAATGAAATTACAGACATATTAGGAAAAGAAGGAATAATTAATGCAGAAGGTAGAGTGGTACTGGATGTACCCCTTATTACTTCAACACAAGATGAAAGAGTAAATGTTAGAACAATAAGCGTTGATGAGAATGAAAACCAAATAAATAAGTTGTATATGCAGGAAGGTGAAAGAAATCTGGAACCTAAAGAATGTATAGTTCTGGGTCAGTTTGCTGAAGCAAGAGGAATAGAAGTCGGAGATGTTATGAGCATCCAGCTAAGTGGTAGGCAGTACGATTTGAATGTAGTTGGAATAGCAATCTATCCTGAATATACTTACTTAGTTGAAGACGAACAGTCTTTTATGCCTACACCGGAAAAGTTTGGAGTTGTTTTTATAGAAAAAGAGTACTTGAAAAATATTACTAACTTTTCCCAAAGTTCTAACGATGTTATATTTAATGTAGAAGAAGGTATAGACTATGATGATTTCAAAGATTTTATTGAAGGTGAATGGGATAACTATGGCGTTAGAAGAGTAATAGAGAGAGAAAATCAGCTTAGCAACAACATGCTTCATCAAGAAATAGAAGGACTGGAACAAATATCAGGATCAGTACCTATTGTGTTTTTACTAGTAGCAGCAGTTATTCTTGCTTCAATGATGTCAAAAAATGTAAAAAATGATAGAACAACAATTGGTATTTTTAAAGCCTTGGGGTACACTAATAGAAGTATTCTTTTGCACTATGTGAAATATGCTCTAGTAATAGGAATAATTGGAGGAGTAATGGGTACTGTTTTGGGAACCATACTATCCGGATTCATGACTAATCTATATACGGAGTTTTTTGCTTTACCTTTACTCAAGGTACAAATTTATCCTATGAATATAGTTATAGCAGTAATACTTTCCTCAATATTTTGTTCAATTGCAGGACTTTGGGGAGCTAAGGATATCCTTAAAATTTCACCTGCTGAATCTATGAGAAGAGAAACTCCTAAGTCAGGGCACAGAATTCTTATTGAAAAGGTTAAGTTTATTTGGAATAAAGTTTCTTTTACCTGGAAAATAGTTATAAGAAACATATTTAGAGAAAAGAAGAAATTTATTTTCATAAGTATGGGAGCGGCATTCACAGTAGCTATGATGATAATGACTTTCTGGATGTGGATAGTTTTCGACGATATGTTTAATGTGCATTACGGCGAATTTATGACAATGGACTATAATATTACACTTAGTCAACCTGTGAGTGAAACTGTTGTTAATGACCTTAGAAAGATAACAGAGGTAGATACCATTGAAGGAAATATGGAAATGCCTTTTGAATTAATTAACGGCAGAGAAAGCAAAGTAGTAAATGTGATAGGTGTTGAGAAAAATACAGAAATGTACGGCTTTAGAGATGAATACGGAAATAAGGTACCTCTTGAAGAAGGTGGTATGCTTTTATCATCTAATTTAGCAAACTCATTGAATCTAAATGTAGGAGATAAGGTTTTGGTTCATAATTATATTCCAAATAAAGAGGATACTTATATTGAAGTAACAGGTATAGTCAATCAAACTCTAGGTATTAACGGATATATGGATTTACATTATATGAGTAAGACACTGACTGGATACAACACAATAAACGGTGTCTTTATTAATACTGATAAAAACATAATAGAAGATTTAGAAAATGTAAAAAATATCAGTTCTGTGAAATCTTCTCAGAATATGAAAGATGTATTTTATGAATATTTAGATCTAATGATAATTTCGATTATTTATATGCTTATATTCTCAGGCATTTTAGGCTTTGTTATAATCTATAGCATGTCCGTAATGAGTATAAACGAAAGAAAGATGGAATTCTCATCTCTTAGAGTCCTTGGGTTTGGAAAAAATGAAATTTTTGGTATAATTTTAAAAGAAAATGCTTTAATGTCTGTTATCGGAATAATATATGGAATACCATTAGGATATCTTTTCGTTGACTACTTAGGACAGATGTTTACAACAGATTTATACACTCTTAATTTACCGGTAGGAATGAGCCAGATAGTTTTAAGCATAATATTTACAATAATTTGTTTAACAGGAGCACAACTTGCAACATATAGAAAGATAAGCAAACTTGATTTTATAGAAGCATTGAAAAGCAGAACAACCTAATAAATGGAGGGTTAATTATGAAAAAGAAATTGATTATAGGTGTAGCTATATTGATTGTTGTAGCTGCATCAGGTATATACTACTTAACTCAAAGTACTGATGGAGAAGATTATGATACAGGTTTGGTTGAAGTAGGTAGTATAGAAAAACATATTGAAGAAACTGGAGAAATAGCTTCAAAAAACATTAGAAGCTATTACGGTAACGGAACAAATGAAATTGAGAATCTTTATGTTGAAATAGGAGATACGGTAAATAAAGGAGATTTATTACTAGAATATGATAATACTATAGATTTAGAGATAGAAAAAATAAATAAGCAAATCGAAGCCCTGGAAGCTACATATAATGAAGCCGTTTCCGGTGCAGATTTTGAACAAATAAACACTGCTAAATTAGAAATCGAAAGTATAAAAAATAATCTCGAATATGGAAAAGAGAATTTAGAAACGATAGAAGAATTATATGAAAATGACGCTGCCACAGAAAAAGAATATAAGGATGCGGAAAACAGAGTAGAGCAATTAGAAAATCAGTTAGCAATAGCTCAAAATCAGTACAGTCTACTGGTCAAAGGACTTTCAGGAAACGTGAGAAATAGATATGAAGCTGAAATAGAGGTATTAGCATTATCTTTAAAAATATTGGAAGAAAATAAAGAAAAGTTTAACATATATGCCGATTTTGATGGTATAATAACTGAGTTGGATACATTCCAAGGGGGTATGCCTTTAGCAGGTAAAAAAATCCTTGAAATTCAGGAAATTAATAATTTAAGAGCATATGGAGACTTTATTGTAGAAGATGCTGTTAAGATAAGTGAAGGCATGGATGTTGAAATATACAATAATGACATTGATTTAAGATTAGAAAACTTAAAAATTGAAAAAATTCATCCTAAAGCTGTATCAAAACTTTCTGAATTAGGAATAGAACAAAAAAGAGTAACTATAGAGGTGAATTTGCCTCAAGAACATAAGGATTTAATTATAGGATCTAAAATCACAATTAGAATAAAGATAGATGGCAAACAAAATATACTGATTGTACCGGAAGAAGCGGTGTATGAAAAAAACGAAAGGACATATGTTGAAGTCCTTGAAAATGGAGAACCAAAAGAAATAGAAGTAACAACCGGTATAGAGAATGATGATTATATAGAAATAATAGAAGGATTGCAAGAAGGACCAGAAGTAATATTAGATTAGGAGGAGCATAAAAAATGAAAGACATAAGACCGGCGTGGATAGACGTTTATTTAGAAAATTGTATACATAATTTTATGGACGT
>JBEPWV010000148.1:0-3919 GCA_041642175.1 Clostridia bacterium | reverse complement strand
ATATTTTTCTTTAACTCTTTATCTATTTCCCAGTTAAAAAGTCTTATCATCCCTACACCGTTTTCAATTTGTTGATACTCTTCATAGTATTTATGTTCCGGGATTTTTCTATTTGCATCTATGTAAAATTCATCTGAAGGAAAAACAAAGTTAGTTTCAATTTCTTCTTTATATTTTTTATTGTAATTTTCTATAATTTCTAAAACTTCAGAAGAAGATTTTTTATCAAAGCCATAAATTTTAGGTAAGCTATCTCTAAATTTAGTTAATCCTACTGGAACTACGGCTATACTTCTTACATTTGGATATAAATTCTTTAAATCTTCTATAGATTTTTTTAGCTCTTCTCCATCATTTAAACCTTTGCATAATACTATTTGCGTATCAATTTCTATATTGGTACCTTTAAATTTATTTAATATCTTCATTATTTTTTTTGCATTTTTATTTTTTAACATTTGAAAACGCAGTTCAGGATTGGTAGTGTGTACACTTACCTTTAAGGGCGATAACCCATACCTTATAATTTTATCTATATCTTTTTCCTTTAAGTTGGTTAATGTTAGATAATTTCCAGATAAAAAAGATAACCTTGTGTCGTCATCTTTAACATATAGTGAACTTCTTAAGTGTTTTGGTAATTGGTCTATAAAGCAAAAAACACATTTATTAGTACAAGTTTTTATTTTGTCCATAAGAGGGTTTTCAAATTCAATACCTATATCTTCATCAATATTTTTTTCTATTTCATATTCGTACAGATCACCATTGATTTTTTGAATCTTTATAAGAATATAATCATCTGAAATCATATATTTATAATCTATAACATCTTCGATTTTTTTATCATTAATAGACAAAAGAATGTCCCCTTCACTTATATCTAATTCCTCTGCTATACTATCTTTTTTAACTCTTATAATTTTGTTTTCTATCATTTTTCACACTCCAATCATAACGCTTTAATTATATCATATATATGAATTAAGTAAACAAAAAAGGCATAGTTTCAACACTATACCTATTTCATAATGTTTTAATTTGTCGGTATTATTATCCTGATTTCCGTTCCTTTATTCAATTCACTATTTATCATTATTTCACCATAAAAACTTTTCACTATATGCTTAACTATTGCCAAACCTAATCCCGTACCACCGGTTCCTCGATTTCTAGATTTATCAGCTCTATAAAATCTCTCAAATATTCTTTCTATATCATTTTCTTCTATTCCGATTCCATTATCTTTAACATTTAAAATAAGGTTATCTTCTTCTATTTCATAAGATACTTCCACATAGCCACCTTCATTATTATATTTAATTCCATTGTCTATTAAGTTTATAAGCATCTGTTTGAATCTATCTCTGTCACCTTTTATAATTATATCATCTTTTGAATGATTAACTATAATATCTATATTTTTTTCCCTCCTCAAATGACTTAGTAAATCTACTACTTCTTTAACTGCTTTTTTTACTTTGTATTCAGTATTTTTACCTTTTGTAGTTTCAATTTCTGATAAAACCAACATATCATTTATAAGATTGGACAATCTCTCTGTTTCTAATTCAATTATATCATAAAATCTCATTTCAGTTTTACGATCAACATTTTTTGAATTTTTTAAGGTTTCAATAAAACCTTTTATTGATGTTAGTGGCGTCTTTAATTCATGAGTTACATTACCTATAAAATCACTTCTTATTCTTTCTAATTTTCTTATTTCTGTAATGTCCTGCATTATTAATACGGCACCGGTTCTAAATTTATTACTATATCCTCTCAAAGTATTAATTGTAAATTGAAGTATTTTATCATTTATTTCTATCTCTGTCGTTGAGAGTTTTGGTTCTTGATAGAATAAATCAATGAATTTATTTAATTCATAATTTCTTGCAATATCAGAAAGTTTTCTTTCTTTTAAAGAATTTTCTACGTTAAATAAATTATTAACAATAGGATTGTTGTAAATTATTTTTTTATCATCGTTTATTACTACAACTCCATCTTTCATGCTTTTAAAAATAGCATTAAGACTATTATTTTCGAATTCCAAAGTTTCAATTTTTTTACTTATTTTTCTACTCATAGTGTTAAAATTATTAATTAGACTCTTAAACTCTTCATCTTGAATTATTAATTTTTCTCCATAATATTCGTTGTTAATTCTAGAAACTGCATCATCAATTTTTTTATAATTATTTTCAAGTTTATTAATTATACTGTAAGCAGTAAATACTGTTAGTCCCAGTCCTATTAAAAATACAAAAATATAATTTGTTAATATATTTTTAGTAAAATAATAAATACTGCTAATGGGAATAGCAGTTCTTAAAATTAAAGCTTCTTCATTTGTTTCATAATATTTACCGAAGTAAATCATTTCCATCTTTAATGTGTTACTAAATCTTTTAGATATACCTTCTCCTTCATTTAAAGCTAAAATGACTTCTTCTCTATTACTGTGATTTGCCATTGTTTTGTAATCTTCGTCAGAATCAAAAATAACCTCTCCAGATTCTCTAATTACAGTTATTCTGACTTCATTGTTATTATCGAAATCCTGTAAATATTCATTTATATCTGTATAATCCCTTTTATTTAGTGCTGTTTCAAAAAAATCATTGTAGTTTTTTAATTCCTCTATTTTTTCTGCTGTATAAGAATTTCTTAGACTAATCACTAAATAAATGGATGTAATTAGAGTAAATGCAGTAATTAAAAGAATACTTTTTAATAAAATGTTTTTTTTCATTTTATCTTATATCCTACCCCTCGCACAGTCTCAATATATTCCTTTTCATTATCCACTTCTTCAATTTTTTTTCTTAAGTGTCTGATATGTACATCTACTGTTCTTGTTTCTCCTATATAATCATATCCCCAAACCTCATTTAATAGATTGTCTCTTGAAAATACTTTTCCTTTGTTATTTGCTAGAAGAACAAGCACTTCATATTCTTTCAAGGTTAATTTTATTTCAGTTTCTTTAATCTTTACTATGTGTTCAGTTGTATTTATTGTCATATTTTTTAGTTGAATTATTTCTTTTGACGAATTAGTTTCCATAGTGCTTCTTCTTAGTAAAGCCTTAACTCTTGCTGTTAGTTCCTTTACGCTAAAAGGTTTAGTAATATAATCATCGGCACCTATTTCTAACCCAAATATTTTATCTGTTTCTGTAGATTTAGCTGTAAGCATAATTATAGGTATTGTTTTTAATTTTTCGTTATTTCTCACGTACTTACAAACTTGAATTCCATCAACTTCCGGCATCATCAAATCTAAAATAATTAAATCAACATTAATTTTTTTTATTTTTTCTATTCCTTCTCTGCCATTTTTAGCAGTAAAAACTTTATAATTATTTAATTCTAAATTGAATTTAATTAATTCTAAAATATTTATTTCATCATCTATAACTAAAATATTTGAATTCATATACCCACCTTAACATATTTAATTTTTATTCAACATTTTTTTTAATTCATCCATAAATGTATTTATGTCTTTAAATTCTCTGTAAACTGATGCAAATCTTACATAAGCCACATCGTCTATATCCTTAAGTTCTTGCATTACGAGTTCTCCTATTTTATAAGAAGAAATTTCGTTTTCCATATCGTTAAGTATAGTTTTTTCTATTTTATCAGCTACCTCTTCAATCTTTTTTAATGGAATAGATCTTTTTTCACAGGCTTTAATAATACCATTTATTATTTTATTTCTGTCAAAGGATTCTCTGGTTTTATCTTTTTTTATGACCATAAGTTGGATATTTTCAACTTTTTCATAGGTTGTAAATCTTTTTTTACAGGAAATACATTCTCTTCTTCTTCTGATTTTTTGACCTTCATCTGTAGGCCTTGTATCAATTACTTTTGTTTCATGATATTCGCAAAATGGACAATTCATA
>JBEPWV010000147.1:0-3973 GCA_041642175.1 Clostridia bacterium | reverse complement strand
ATTTGTTATACTTAATCGAAAATTAAATTAGACAGGAGAAAGTCATGGGACAAATTGAATATTCATTAAAAAACATAGGCTTTAAACAACTAATGGCTGTATCTTTAGGCCATTTCACAAATGATTTTTATGTTGGAATAATAGCACCGATATCGGTTTACTTTGCTTATAAATTGGGGTTAAATTTAACTCAGCAAGGATTAATCTCCGTTGCTGTTCTTGTGTTCGCATCATTACTTCAACCTGTGTTTGGGTTGTTATCAGATAAAAAAGGAAAACCAAAACATCTTATTATTTCAATAGTATGGATTTCTGTTTTAATAAGTTTATCTGGTGTAATAAATAATTTTTACATTTTACTTTTAGTTATAGCACTTGGCTCTGCTGCATCAGCTTTATATCATCCTTTAGGTTCTACTACAGCCGTAACTTTAGGACGCAGGTCTAAAGGAACTAGTTTATCAATATTTATGACTATAGGAGGTTTTGCTGGAACAGCTGCTTCTATTGTTGGGTTGTGGATTGCCAGTAAATTTGGAATAGAAAAAATAATTTTTCTGATATTACCGGGAGCTCTTGTAGCCTTATACATGTACTATTCTGGAGTTCAAAATGTAAAAATAGATACTTATGAAAATAGAAAAAAAGATAATATTGGGGATAAGATTGAAGAAGTTAAAAAACTAAACTTAACTAAAAAAAGTATGTTCTGGTTAGGGATTCTTTTATACATTAGCATCATGAAAGTTTTAGGTGGAAGATTTATTATTACCTACGGTATTCAAATTCTTACTCTTAAAAACTTTGCTTACGGTGCTGCTTTATTGTCTATACATCTTCTAGGTATACCAATAGGAACAATGAGCGGAGGTATACTTATAGACAAAATTGGAGAGAAAAAAGTATTTATTTTTGGAATGCTTCTAAGTTTGTCAAGTTTGACGTTAATCGGATACGGTAGCAGTTGGATAGCAGCAGTAGGGGTAGGTATCCTTGGCTTTTGTTATTCTTTAACAAATACGGTAGGAGTTTTAGTAAGTCATAAAATCATCCCGGATAGTCAATCATTTGCTACAGGAATAATAATGGGTATACCAGGAGGGATTGGTTCTTTAGCAATGATTATTTTCAGTGGACTTGCAGATGCAAATGGACTAATATATTCTGTAAAAGCTTTAATCTTACCTTTTGCAGCAGCAACAGCACTTACATATTTTATGCTTTATAGAAGAAATCAATAAAAATTTAAAATTAAATTTGACAAAATAGTAATTCTATTTTATAATTGAAAAAAATTAATTAAATGTAACATAAACTATGATAGGAAGAGTAAATAAGTCGGATAATCAGAGCGAGTAGGTGGTAGTGAGAGTCCTATATTAAAAGATTTATTGAAGAACACCCTTGAGTTTCCAACCGAAATTTATTAAAGTAGGCTTGGACGTGGACTGCACGTTACAGCAGGTAGGTATCGATGATTAATCATCCGTACTGAAAGAGCGCCAATTTTGGTTAATTAAGGTGGCACCGCGAAATTCAACCTTTCGTCCTTAAGATTATATGAGAATGTAATTTTAAGGATGGAAGGTTTTTTTAATTTATGTTACAGAAAGAAAGGAAGGAAAAAATGAAAAGAGTAATGGTATCAGATTTAAAAACAAAAAAAGAAATGGACAGAGTTTTACTAAATGGATGGATACATAGGATTAATAATTTCAAGAATTTTTCTTTCGTAACATTAAGAGATAGAAGTGGATTTGTTCAAATGATAATTGAAGATGAAAGAATCCTTGAAAAATTAAAACTTGAAATATCCGTAGAAATTTTGGGAACCTTAATTTTTAATGATAAAGCTCCAGAAGGTAAAGAAGTCCACGTGGATGACTTAGAAATCTTAGGAGAGGGAGAATACGACCTTCTTCCTTTTTCTATAAACGGCAGAGAAATAGATGCATCTTTGGAAAAACAACTGGATTATAGAACTATAACCTTAAGAAGAAAAGATAAAAGAAGTATTTTTAAAATTCAACAGGGGATTGTTGAAGGATTTAGAGAATTTTTAAGTAAAGAAGGATTTTCTGAAATACATACCCCTAAAATCATTGGCAGTGAAACTGAAGGTGGTTCGGAAGTATTTACGGTGGATTACTTCGGGCAGAGAGCTTTTTTAGCTCAAAGTCCTCAGTTTTACAAACAAATGATGGTTGGCTCAGGAATGGAAAGAGTTTTTGAAATAGGGGCAGCCTACCGAGCAGAGCTCCACAGCACATGGAGACACCTAAATGAATATATGAGTTTGGATTTAGAAATGGGTTTCATTTCCGATGAACATGATATAATGGATTTGGAAGAAAAAATGATGAAGTATATAATACATAAATTAGAGTCGGAATATAAGGAAGAACTTGATATACTAAAAATAGAATTACCAAAAATAGATAAAATCCCAAGAATACCTTTGGTAGAAGCTCAAGATATACTTTTAGAAAAGTACAGCAAGAAATCTCCCGATGGAAACATTGACGGTGAAGGAGAAAAATTAATATGTGAATATGTAAAAGAAAAATACGGCAGTGAATTTGTGTTTTTAACAGATTATCCTAAATCTAAAAGGCCTCTTTATACTATGCCAAAAAAAGAGGATCCAGAAAAAACCAACAGCTTTGACTTAATATTTAGAGGTCTTGAAATCACCACCGGGGGACAGAGAATCCACAGCTATTCTCAACTCAAAAAAAGAATAGTTCAAGAAGGGATAAAACCGGAAGCTATGGATTTTTATCTTAATACTTTTAAATACGGAATGCCACCTCACGGAGGGCTTGCTATAGGATTGGAGAGATTGACGATGATGCTGTTAAAACTGGAAAACATTAGAGAAGCAACTTTGTTCCCAAGAGATATGAATAGGATTAAACCATAGGAGGAAATCATGAAAGTAAGTAGAGAAGAAGTTAAATATATAGCCAAACTGGCAAATTTAAAATTTAGTCAAAATGAAATGGATAAATTGTTAAAGGAGTTTGAAAGCATTCTTGAACATTTTGAAAATTTAGAGGAAGAAAATCTTGAAGGATATGAAATGTACTCCTTTGATGAAAAATCCCTAAGAACAAGAAAAGATGAAGTAGTTGATTTTGATAATAGAGAAAAACTTTTTTCAAATGTAAAGAAAATGAGAGACAACTGCATTGAAATTCCAAAAGTCGTAGATTGAGAGGTGGATTATGTACAGTGTTAAAGAAATAAAAAGAGGGCTGGAAGAAAAGAAATTTTCTACAGTTGAGGTAGTAAAGGAATATTTAAATAGAATAAAAAAAGACGACGAAAAAATTAAAGCTTTTGTAACATTAAGAGAAGAAAAAGCGGTTAAAGAAGCTGAAGAAACTGATAAAAAAATAGCCTCTGGGGAAAAACTTAGAATGTTGGAAGGAATTCCTATAGGTCTTAAAGACAATATGGCTACCAAAGGTTTGAAAACCACCTGTTCTTCTAAAATACTTGAAGATTTTATACCTCCCTACGATGCTGGAGCAGTAGTAAAGATTAAAGAAAAAGGTGGAATTATTCTTGGCAAATTAAATATGGATGAATTTGCAATGGGTTCATCAACAGAAAACTCAGCCGTTTTTGATACAAAAAACCCCTGGGATTTAGAAAGAGTTCCCGGTGGCTCATCAGGTGGATCTGCAGCAGCTGTTTCCGCAGGATTTGCACCTATTTCCTACGGCTCGGATACAGGCGGGTCCGTACGTATTCCTGCATCTTTCTGCGGAGTAGTAGGACTTAAACCTACCTATGGGCTGGTTTCTAGATATGGACTTATAGCCCTTGCATCATCTTTAGATCAGATAGGACCCTTTGGCAAATCCGTAGAAGACTGTATATACGGTCTGGAGGGAGTGCAGGGATTCGATGAAAAAGACAGTACTTCAAAAGATATGAAAATGCCGGATTATTTTGAAGAAATAAA
>JBEPWV010000146.1:0-4001 GCA_041642175.1 Clostridia bacterium | reverse complement strand
TGAGCCCATTATTTCATTGTGTATTTCAGAATTTTTAACTCTATTCATCAGTCCATCGGATACGTAGAAATAGTCAATTCTCCACCCTACGTTTTTTTCTCTAGCTTTAAATCTATATGACCACCATGAATATTTTTCTTCATCAGGATAAAACTCTCTAAAAGTATCTTTATAACCGTTGTCCAAAAATTTATCTATCCAAGCTCTTTCTTCAGGTAAAAACCCAGAATATTTTGCATTACTTTCCGGATTTTTAAGATCTATTTCATTATGAGCAGTATTTACATCTCCACACACTATTACCTCTTTACCAGAAACCTTAATTTTGTTAGCATAATCTAATAACTCATCGTAAAAGTCCATTTTAAATTTAAGTCTTTCTTCTTTTTGCTTTCCATTTGGAAAATATATATTCATTAGTACAAAATCATCATATTCCATATTTATTGTTCTGCCTTCCTTGTTAAATCTTTCATTTGGAAGTCCAGTCCAAATTTTATTAGGTTCTTTTTTATAGTAAACAGCTGTTCCGCTGTATCCTTTTCTTTCTCCAGAATTAAAAAAAGATTTATATCCATCTATATTTATAAGTTTATCATTTAGCTGTTCTTTATGAGCTTTTGTTTCCTGAATACAAAGTATATCCATTTCAGTATTTTTAACCCATTCTATAAACCCTTTTTTTTCAGCCGCTCTAATACCGTTTACATTCCACGAGTAAATTTTCATATAGCAATATCCTCCTTGTTTTTAATTATTATAGCATAATTCATTGAAAAAAATAAGAAAAAGACTTATAATGTTATGAGTAAAAGCAATATAATATAAAGGTTGGTGTATTAATTGGAAAGAACTTTAGTCTTAATTAAACCGGATGCAGTACATATGAGAGTAGTAGGAAACATAATATCAAAATACGAAGATAAAATGTTGGATATTTCACATATAAAAATACTTATTCCCAACAGAGAACTTTTAGAAAACCATTACGAAGAACATAGAAAAAAGGATTTTTTTCCTGAACTAATAGACTTTATGAGTGGCGGAAGAGTCGTGGCAATGATCTTAGAAGGTATTAATGCGATTTCAGAGGTTAGAAAGATTAATGGTGATACAAACCCTAATAAAGCAGCTGAAAATACCATAAGAAATTTATACGGGACTGACCTAACATTTAATGCAGTACATGGTTCAGATAGTGCTGAATCATCAGAAAGAGAAATTAATCTTTGGTTTGAAAATATTTAGTCGTAAAATACCCCTCTATAATAAAAAAATAGAGGAGTATTTTAATTTATAAATTATTTATCTGTTTACATGCTTTTACTACATTTTTTGCTAATATAGATGTGGTCACCGATCCAATGCCTCTCGGCACAGGAGTTATCATAGATACCTTATCCTTGACATCTTCAAAATCTACATCGCCGTTCATGTTTCCTTCACTATCTACATTTATACCTACATCAATTACTATTCCATCTTCTTTTACGAAATTTGAATTTACCATTCTGTCTCTTCCTACTGCTGCAACAATTATATCTGCTTTAGCAGCAACTTTTTCTAATTCTTTTGTTTTAGAATGACATATAGTAACAGTTGCATTTTCTTTAAGTAGCATCATTGAAACAGGCTTCCCCACTACCAAAGACCTTCCTAATACAACCACATCTTTACCTTTCAATTCTATATCGTAGTGTTTTAGAGTTTCTATAACTGCAGCCGGTGTTGCAGGTGGTAATCCCGACTCATCTCCCTCAAATATTTTCGCTACATTTACCGGAGAAAAACAGTCTACATCTTTAGCTGGGAGTATAGTATATTTAATCTTTTCTTCTCTAAGTTGTTTAGGTAATGGTCTGAATATCAATATGCCGTGAGTATCTTTGTCGTTGTTTGCTTCCTCAAGTTTGATTAAAAAATCATCTTCTTTAATATCTTTTGCCATTACTTGTACTGCAACTTCTATTCCTGCTTTTTCCATTCTTTTTAAAGCTCCTCTTTCATAAGCTTTATCACTTGGATTCTCACCTACTCTAATTATCGAAAGCTTTGGTGTTATATCTTTCTTTTTTAAATTTTCCACTTCTAGTTTAACTTCTTCTGTTATTTTATCTGCAACAGGTTTGCCTAATAATAATTTTGACATTTTTACCTCCTGAATTTTATTTTCTACCTTATATATTATCATTTATCTACGTAAGGTACAAGATTCACAATCAAAAGAAGTATTGACTCTTACATATTTAAGATTTCTTTTACCTGGTTTACGTCTTTATCTCCTCTTCCAGATATATTTATAATTACTATCTGATTTTTATCTAATTTTTTAGCTATTTTACAACCCTCTACTACTGCATGAGAACTCTCTAATGCTGGAATTATCCCTTCTACTTTTGAAAGTTCAACGAATGAATCTAAAGCTTCCTTATCTGTTGCATAGGTATAATCTCCTCTGCCAGATTTCTTATAAAAAGAATGCTCTGGACCAACTCCTGGATAGTCTAATCCTGCTGCTATGGAGTATACTGGAAGAGGTTCTCCTTTATCATCAGCTAGCGTAAAGCATTTAAATCCGTGTATTATACCTTCTTTCCCTTTTGTTATTGATGCTGCATGATCTTCGGTATCTATTCCTTTACCGGCAGGTTCTACTCCTATTATTTTTACATCTTCATCTTCATAGAAAGGATGGAATAAACCTATGGCATTACTACCTCCTCCAACACATGCAACTAGATAGTCAGGAAGTTTTCCCTCCTGTTCTAATATCTGTTCTCTTGTTTCCATACCTATTATGCTTTGAAATTCTCTTACCATTATAGGATATGGATGTGGTCCAACAGCTGAACCTAATAGATAAAAAGTTTCTTTATAATTCTGTATGTAGTCTGCTAAAGCTGCATCCACTGCATCTTTTAAGGTCCTTGTTCCACTAGTTACAGGGATTACTTCTGCTCCTAATAGCTTCATCCTAAATACATTAAGTGATTGTCTTTCTGTATCTATTTCTCCCATGTACACAATACATTTCATTCCAAACATAGCACATACTGTAGCTGTTGCTACTCCATGTTGTCCTGCTCCGGTTTCTGCTATTACTCTTTTTTTGCCCATTCTTTTTGCTAAAAGTACCTGACCTAAAGTATTGTTGATTTTGTGGGCTCCAGTATGGTTTAGATCTTCTCGTTTAAGATATATTTTCCCTCCACCAATTTTTTTAGAAAGTCTTTCTGCATAATATAGTGGACTAGGCCTTCCTGTATATTGCTTGTGATAGTACATAAGCTCTTCTTTAAACTCATCTTTTTCAATATACTTATAAAAATTGTCAGCCAAATCCTCTAAAGCCACCTTCAACTCTTCCGGTACATAAGTACCTCCAAATTCACCAAAAAATTCTTTTCTTTCCATTTTTTTCTCCTCCTAAAGTTTTTTAGCAGAGAATAACTAATTGAACATGAGCAATAAAAAATCCCTCCACTTAGCAATAGCTAAATAGAGGGAGATATTATCTCGGTGCCACCTCATATTAATCTTTCATATAAAAGATTATCTTATCAAATACGGGAATAAAATATTCCGATATTCTATCTCTATAACGGGAGATCCCGGACGAACCTACTATCAATTTCGGAAGTCGCTCATAAGTCCATTCAATATAGATTAAACTGTTGATTCCCAGCACCATCAACTCTCTTTGAATTTAATTCTACATCTACTACTCTTATTCAATGCTTTCTCTTTTTTTATAAGTATAGCAGAATTCTATATTTAGTCAAGGATATTTTTAATATTTGTTATCAATTAACCATAAATATTAATAATATAATAGAAAAAATCACCCTATTTTGATTCAAACTCATATTGAAATCACCTCATATGACTATATTATTGTATCTCTATTTCACCTGTCACTTCACTATCTTCAGTTATTTCTGCTGATTCTTGATATTCTTCGCTGGCAAAATAAATATTTCCTTCAACTGTTGCATTATAAA
>JBEPWV010000145.1:0-4008 GCA_041642175.1 Clostridia bacterium | reverse complement strand
GTTATTTAAAATACATTTTTTCAATAGCAAAATTTCAGAAAGCTACAGGTTTTATACGACTAACTTCGAACTTAGCTCCTGAAACAAAACTTATTGAAAATGGTTATAATGAAAAAGAGAGAGAGGATTACAAGAAATTTATTAATTATACTATCAATGATACCATGATTGACCAATCCTTACGACTCATGGATAATGTGAAAGAAGTGAATGCTCTTACTTTTCCAGAAGATATTCCAGTTCTAAAAATCATCTCAAAACAATCTATTGACAAAATTGGGAAAAAAGATAAGAATGATGGAATGGAATATCAAAATGACCATCTAGATAGACTGGGTAAAAATGCATCTTATGAAGTACTTGATTCAACACATTTTATGTATCAGACCAAGGTTGATGAAATTGTAACCCTTGTGAACCAATTTTTAGATTAAGCTTAATATTAATAGAAATATTATTATGAATTGAAGATAAACTTGGATGATTTAGAAATATAAAAGTGGATTTTAAGGAGATATATATTATGAAAACTTTGCTTGATCTAAGAGAAAAACGAGATGTTGAATTATATGAAGAAATTCAAAATCTTTATAGTGAACCATTAAAGATTGTTAGATTAGAAGATCAATCTATAGCTCCATGCATTGGCTGTTGGAGCTGTTGGCTCAAGACCCCTGGTAGATGTATAATGAAGGATCAAATGTCTGAAATTTATCCATATTATGTAAACAGCGATACTGTAATTTTGCTAATAAGTACAGCTCAAGGATTTATAAATCATAATGCTAAAGCTTTTTTTGACAGGACAATCCCTCATTACCATCCATATATAGAATTGGTAAATGGAGAATGCCATCATGTTGCTAGATATGAGAGCTATCCTGATATGGTATTTCACTATGATACTGAAAACTTAACCAATAAAGAAGAACAAGTTATTGAGGATTATTTGTATCGTACTGCTTATCATTTTAAATCTAAAGCATACCGGATTGTTAAAGATGGAAATATTCAACTGAGATCATTAGAATCAAGAAATGCCAATAACCATTCTGTTCCTTTTAAATCAACTAAACCTATGGATAAACTAGTGATATACAACGGTTCACCCAGAAAGATAGGCAGCAACTCAAAGCTTATTCTTAAAAAAACTGAAGAAGTACTTTCTGATAGGATTGAGATTCGTGATTTGAAGGATGAAGATAAGTGGGAAGAGTGGGCGAAAGCTTTTAAAAAAGAAGAAAATGTTATGTTTTTTATGCCTTTATATGTTCATGCGATGCCATCTCATGTTATGAGGTTTATTGAGAAACTTAAACAATCTAAAGGTAGCATCAGCTTTTTTGTTCAATCTGGTTTTCCTGAAAGTAGTCAAACTCACTATCTCGAGGCATATTTTGAACAATTAGCTATCAAATTAGAAAGAACTTATCTTGGTACAGCTATTAAAGGTGGCGTAGAAAGTTTACAGATGAGGCCAACCAAATCACAAGACAAAATGATTGAACCAATTGTAAAGTCCATTGTTAATTTAGTAAATGAAGGAAGTTTTAATAAAATAGATATTTACCAACTGGCTAGACCGGTTCGATTTGGAAAATTTACAAAAATTCTCTTTAAGTTACTTAGCAAGAAATTTATAAACATCTTCTGGGACAAAAAGCTTAAAGCGAATAAAGCATATGAAAAACGCTTTGATCGTCCTTATTAAAAAAATTACTAAAATAAACAATAGTAATAATATAATAAATCTATTGTTTATATCGTAGGCTAAAGGGATATGGGAACGCTCTAATTAATTTATTAATACAATATATGTTTGTTTACTAATGAAACTAAAAATAAGGAGATGAATTATGAACTTAGACGAAATGCGCTTAGATTCCTCTATCAAGCAAAAGAAGGGACTTCACTTTATTCTTGCTTCTGTTATTATATGGTTAATTGTTACAGGTATTCATTTTACATCACTACAAATACTAACTAAAAACCTACTTACATTCTGTGCTACTGCTCCACTTTTGCCCTTGGCATTTATTATTTCAAGGATAATAAAAGTGGACTTTACAAACAAGGGTAATCCTCCGACTAATTTAGGAATATTTATGGAAATATTACTAATCCAAATCTTTAATGTTCATTTTTTCAATTTCACTCAAATTTTTTCTAGATTTTCTAATACTTAAATAAATTGTAATTAATATAATTGTTGGTATATTTGTTAATAAAAATGTTGTTAAAATTAAAAAAATAGTATTAATTACATTTCCAAAAGAATTAATATTTAGTATTGATATTAAAGAAAAAATAAATGTTATTACAGGTAAAACAAGTCCAGGCCATTTGCTATTTTGTTTTGACAAAATAATTTCTAGTATTACTGTTCCGATTATTAGAAATAATAGTATAAAAATATTTTTAATCATTTTATAAGTTCTCCTTTATTTTCTTAAATTCTGTTATTAATATTTTAGCAGTATCAAAATCAATTTTCTCGTTAAGAGTCAGTTTTTTAATTAATCCGATATATGGATCTTTAGCAGTTTCTTCATCTATTTTAATTTTTTGTATTAATCTATCAAGTCTTAATCTTACCGTAGGGTAAGTAACTCCATAAAAATTAGCAACTTCTTTTAATGAACCAGATGCCATTAAAAATCTTTTTATAAAAATTATATCTTCATCATCCAGACCCGACATCCATCCAGGAACTATTTCTATTGTCATTTTAAGACCCTCCTTTAATAAAATTAATTATATAATTCAATATTATTAAAGTCAATATTAAATTAATATTAAATAAAATTTAAATTTATCATTTAAAGGAATATTTTAAATGATAAATGTTTTTATATTATATCACTTACGAATTATAAATAACTGTACACTTCCAAATCCACCAACTATTTTACGTATATAAGTAGAACCCGTTTCGTCTATAATTTTGCCTATATCTTTTATAATATTACCACTTGCTTCAATAAGCTTTACAAGCAAGAAGCCGAGAATATTTCTGTTAGGAGGAAAATCATAGTCGAGTAAAAGCAATACACCATTTGGCTTTAGCACTCTAAGCATTTCCTCCATTGCTTTTTTACCATTAGGATAACCGGAAAATGACATGGTATTAACAATTGTATCAAAGAAAGAATCAGGATATGGCATATTTTCAACATTACCTTCAATAATTTTAGCGTCTATACCAAATTTATCTAATTTTACTTTTGCACGAGATACCATTTTAGAATTATAATCTATACCGTAAAGTTCCATATTTTTTGGATATTGAGTCATAAGCCAAGCAGGTCCAAATGAAACTTCAAGAATATTTTCTCCAGTGACATAAGGAAGTACTGAACTCAGCCATTTTTTCCAAAGGGGAAATACTTTAATGAATAAATCATATAATTTTGCATAGCGAGTATATATCCTATCCATTTTTTCAGTATATTCATAGGTAGATTCTGGCTGAGGAGTATATTTTAATTTTTCCTTTCGAACTTTAAACATTGAATAACCTCCTACTTCTATTCAATAAATAAACCTATAATAATATTTTATATTAATCCTGTCTTTAAATCAATTAAGGCAATAAAAGTATAGAATTTTATAGATGATAGAATGTTAATTTAAATTCATTTGTCATAAGATTTATTTCTTTCTGATGTTTTAAAAGAACTAGGTCCATATTCTTTATGTAGTAATACTTAAAATCCTGTTGTGATTACAAAATCTGGTAAGGAAAGTAGAGTTATTATAGGCTCTTTTCTCTATCGGAATATTTAATTGGTATATACATAAAATAATGGTAAAATTATACATATAAATAAAAATAGAAGGGTAGGAGTATAAAGTGAACTGAATCATTTAGGAACAGTTGAATTAGAAACGGAGAGATTAATATATAATTTACTGGATTACTTTATATGGAGGTAATTAAATGGCAATAAAATTCAGCAAGTATACCAATAAACATGATTTTACAGAGGATTTTTTAGAGGTCTATGA
>JBEPWV010000144.1:0-4073 GCA_041642175.1 Clostridia bacterium | reverse complement strand
ATCGTTTTTTTCCCCATGTATAATACCTATTATTCCAGCATATATCTCTTATACAGCTGGAGCTAATGTGAACAGTTATGATAATTTTAGAAAAATTAATTTTACAAGAACTATAGGCTTTGTTTTAGGTTTTAGTATAGTTTTTATAACTCTTGGAGCTTCTGCTACATTTTTAGGAGGTTTCTTAAATAGAAATTTATCATTATTTAGAACAGTTAGTGGAGTATTTATAATATTCTTCGGACTGTATATGCTTGGAGTAATTAAAATAGGTTTTTTAAGTAGAAAACACGGATTTAAAGCACCTAAAAGAAAGAATAACTTTTTAAGTTCTACTCTAATGGGTTTAGCTTTTGGAGCAGGATGGACTCCTTGTATAGGTGCTGTTTTAGGTTCAATATTGATATTCGCAGGAAGTCAATCAACAGTTGGTGAAGGGATTCTCTTATTGTCAGTATATTCTTTAGGATTATCAATACCATTTATTCTAACTTCACTACTCCTTGGCTTTTTTACAAAATATATAGGAAAAATAGAAAAATTCAGTTTGTATCTCAATAAGGTCGGTGGAATAATATTAATTATTCTGGGTATCTTAATAATGTTGAACAAATTGACTGTTTTTAACAGTCTTTTACTATGATAGGTGGTGAAATATGAAAAACATGAAAAAAAAATACTTAATCCTGTCTCTTATAATAGTTCTTTCATTTGCCCTGTTAATAGGATGCGGTACTGATGGTGAAGATATTGAAGAAAACGGTAATATCGAAGAACCACAGGAAAATGAAGAAGAACCGGTTAATGAAGAATCTGAAGAAGATTCAGAAGAGGAAGAAAAAGTTCTTGCTCCTGATTTTGCCTTAGAAGGTATGGATGGAGAAACATATAGATTAAGTGAATTTCAAGGAAAAAAGGTAATGGTTAATTTCTGGGCAACATGGTGTCCTTACTGTGTTGATGAAATGCCGGATTTAACAAAATTAGCTCAAGATTACAGTGATGATCTAGTTGTCTTAGCTGTAAATGTAGATGAAAGCGAATCTAAAATTCAAGGATTTTTGGATGATAATCCTGATATAGATTTAAATATATTATTGGATCCTAATGGAAAGACTGCAGGAGCTTATGGTGCAAATGCACTTCCTTTAACAATCGGTATTAACTCCGATGGATCAGTAGAAACAGGATATCCAGGTATGCTCAATTATGAGCAGATGGTTGGAATGTATGAAATGTTAGAATAATAAATAGTTTGAAGAGAAAGGAAGGTGAATAAATTGATTATAGAAGCTACAAAAACTGCTGTTGAAGAAATAAAGAAAATTATGGAAAAGCAAGATGCTGATGATAAAGCAATAAGAGTAAACGTGTCAGGTTTTGGTTGAGGTGGCCCACAATTGGGACTTGTTCTGGACGAACAAAGAGAAAATGACCACAGCCAAGAAATAGATGGAGTTACATTTTTAGCTGGCGACGACTTAAAGCATTTTGACGGATTTAACATAGACTATGTAAATAGCTTTTTAAGAAAAGGATTTGTTGTATCCCCTAAGGGAATGCCTGCAAGTTCTTGCTAAAAGAGTTAATTAAAGGGAGATTTTCATCTCCCTTTTTTTATTTGAGTTTTTTTAAGGCCTTTTCCATTTGATTCATACCTTTCTCTATGTTTTCCATAGAGTTAGAGTAGGCGATTCTTATGTTGTTGTTTATACCAAAAGCTTCCCCGGGAGCTACAGCTATCCTAGCTTCTTCTAAAAGGTAGTTTGTGAGATTCATAGAATTTTCTATTTTATAATTACCGAAGCTTTTACCGTAAAAGCTTTTTATATTAGGCATTGCATAAAAAGCTCCCTTCGGTAGGTTACAGCTTATACCATCCATGGAATTCAGTCTATCTACTATATATTTTCTTCTCCTATCAAATTCTTTTACCATTATTTCTACAGCCTCATCTGTATTTTGTAAAGCCTCTAAGGTTGCATATTGAGCTGTAGCATTTGGTCCAGTAGTCATATGTCCCTGTATATCTGTCATAGCCTTTACTATATTCTCAGGACCTGCTGCGTATCCTATTCTCCATCCAGTCATTGCATAAGTTTTAGAAACTCCGTTTATAAGTATGGTTATTTCTTTAATTTCTTCTGATAATGTTCCAATGCTTATGTGTTTTTCCCCGTCGTAAATTAATTTTTCATATATTTCATCTGCCAGAATAAATATATCATTATTCACACATATATTTCCAATTTCTCTAAGCTGATCTTCATCGTATATTGACCCGGTTGGATTATTTGGAGAGTTCAACATAATGCATTTTGTCTTTTGAGTTATGCTTTTTTTGATTTTTTCAATATCTAAATTAAAATTATCTTTCTCTTCTAATTCCACAAGTACAGGTTTAGCTCCCGTCAATTTTACCATTTCAATATAGCTAACCCAGTAGGGTGATGGTATTATAACCTCATCTCCTTTTTCACAAAGAACAAGAAGAGCATTCATAATAGATTGCTTTGCTCCATTTGAAACTATAATATCTTTATAGGTATATTTTAGATTATTGTCTTTATAAAGTTTCTTTGCTATTTCTTCTCTTAGCTCTATAGTTCCTCCTGCGGGAGTATATCTAGTGTGACCTAAATCCAGTCCTTCTTTTGCTTTTTCCCTAATATTTTCAGGTGTATCAAAATCCGGTTCTCCAACATTAAAGGCAATAATTTCTACTCCTGATTTTTTAAGTTCAGAAATTTTTGAAGTTATTTCAATAGTTGCCGAAGGTTTCATGTTCCTAATTCTACTACTAAACATATTTGTTCCTCCTTAATTTACATTATTATATTAAACAAAAATCCATATATTCCTCTTATTAAAGGAACTATAAACCTACCTAAAAATCCGGTAAACAACAATATTATCAAAGCTATTCTTATATACTGTGCATACTCGTGGTAGAATTTCACAGCTTTAAATCCTACTATATCTTGAACTACATGGTGACCATCTAAAGGAGGTATAGGTATCAGGTTAAATACCATTAAGCCTATATTGATGTATGCGGCTCCATATAACATATTGTATAAGATTTGACCTGTATATCCAAGATTATTTAAAAACCCTGTTTGAATACCTATTTTCATTATAAATATAAAAACTATGGAAGTAATAAGGTTCATACCCACTCCGGCTAAAGAAACTATCATATCATCTCTTCTTGGATTGCTAAAATTTCTTGGATTAACCGGAACAGGTTTTGCCCATCCAAATCTAAAAATCAACAAACATAAAAAGCCAATGGGATCTAAATGTTTTATTGGATTTAAGGTTAATCTTCCCTGAGCCTGAGCTGTATTATCTCCCATTTTATATGCCGCTAATGCATGACCGTACTCATGTATTGAGATTGCTATTAAAATTCCCGGCAAACTCAAAAGCATCGGTAAAATTGTGTCAATTATGCTTCCCATTTTAAGTCCTCCTGTATATATTTATTATATATTAGTTTATAATATCAACATTAAAATATCCTTAAATTTACATTTATATATACTATATACATCTTGGGAAAAAAATTCAATACCTTATACTTGTTGTTTTATAGTAAATGGTATAAACTAAAAATTAATAACAACAAGGAGGATATTATGTATACAGTAGGAATCATAACTGCCAGCGATAAAGGCTCACAAGGCAATAGAGAGGACGTAAGCGGTCAAACTATAAAAGACATTATTGAAAAAGAAAATTATGAAGTTATAGAATATATTGTAGTCCCAGATGAGAAAGAAGAAATTAAAAAGGCTATAATAGATATGATAGACAATAAGTCTGTTGATTTAGTTTTAACTACAGGAGGAACGGGATTTTCAAAAAGAGATGTAACTCCAGAAGCCACTAAGGAAGTAATAGATAAGGAAACTCCGGGAATTTCCGAAGGTATAAGGAATTTTAGCTTTCAAATAACTCCAAAGGCCATGCTTTCAAGAGCTACATCCGGCATAAGAAAAAACTCATTAATTATAAATATGCCCGGAAGTCCAAAGGCCGTAAGAGAGTCACTGGAGTATCTTCTAAAG
>JBEPWV010000143.1:0-4091 GCA_041642175.1 Clostridia bacterium | reverse complement strand
TATAAATTCTCTATGGGCTTCGTGGATTGGATAGTTAAGTAAAAACCATTCTATCTCTTCATAAAATCTCCATTCCATAAACTGTCCTATTTCATTTCCCATAAAATTTAATTTCTTTCCCGGATGGGTCATTTGATATAAGGCAAGTAGTTTTAGATTTTTAAATTTTTCTTTATAGGTTCCGTAAGATTTATCTATTAAAGATTTTTTCCCGTGAACTACTTCATCGTGAGAGAATGGTAGTATAAAGTTCTCACTAAAGGCGTAGTGCATGGAGAAGGTTATCTTCTCGTGATGGGATTTTCTGTAGATTGGGTCGTGCTCTATATAGTCTAAAGTATCATTCATCCAACCCATATTCCACTTGTAGTTAAATCCCAACCCGCCTTTGTCTACGGGATAAGTAACTAAAGGCCAGTCTGTTGATTCTTCTGCAGCCATTATAGCATAAGGATACTCTTTAAATACTACTGTATTTACCTCTCTTAAAAATTCTATGCCTTCTATATCTTCAGTGCCTCCGTACTTGTTTCTGTATGGAGAACCTTCCATTCCAAAATTCATTTGAATAATTGAAGTAACTCCGTCGATTCTAATACCGTCTATTTTATATTTCTTAAAATAAAACAAAGCATTTGATATGAGGAAATTTTTCACTTCTCTTTTAGAAAAGTCGAACTTCTTAGTTCCCCAGTTTGGATGGTCTATCCCGCCGTAAAGCTCCCATCCGTCGAAATTCATTAGCCCGTGGTCATCTCTACAGAAATGTCCAGGTACCCAGTCAAATATTACTCCTATTTCAGCCTGGTGGCATTTATCAATAAAATACATCAAGTCTTCAGGCTTTCCGTATCTACTTGTAATAGAATAATACCCTGTAATCTGATACCCCCAGGATTCATCCAAAGGATGTTCCATTACAGGCATAAGCTCAACAAAATTATACTTCATAACCTTTAAGTAAGGTACCAGCTCGTCGGCAAGTTCTCTATAATTTAAATAATCTCCATTATCCTTATGTCTCCATGATCCGGCATGTACTTCGTATATATTGATAGGTTTATTGTACATGTTCTGTTTTTTTCTCTTCTTTTTCCAATCATCATTATGCCATTTGTATTTATCAATATCTGCAACTATAGATGAATTATCCGGTCTCAGTTCTGAGTAAAAGGCATAGGGATCTGCCTTGTATTTTACTTCTCCATTGTGAGTAAATATCTTGTACTTGTATATTTCTCCTTCTCCTATTTCAGGAAAAAAGTATTCCCATGTACCTGTATTTTCTATTTTTTCCATTAAATCAGTTTCATCATTCCAGTAATTAAAAGAACCCACTAAAGATACCCTCACAGCATTAGGTGCCCATACTCTGAACACAACACCTTTTTTCCCGTTTTTTGAGGTTAAGTGAGCTCCAAAATAATCATAACTATTATACAGTCTATCATTATGATATTTTTCTATATATTTAAATCCATTCCTATCCATAATATCCTCTTTCTTTTTCTTAATTATACTATTAATTAGGCAATTTTACAATGTTGGCACTGCATAAGGGCAACACTTTTCAGGAAGAATAAAATTTATGTTGATATTTAACACATAAAACTGATACACTAAAATAAACATAAAATAGAGGAAGTGCTAAAATGAAAAACAAAATATTTTACGGATGGTTTATCGTCGCATCATCTTTTTTACTTATGACTTTTGGTTGGGGTATTGTATATAATACATCCAGTTTATTTATAGAACCGATAAGTGAAACTTTAAACATATCAAGAAAAGCTATGAATTTTACCTTTACCCTTAGGGCTATTTTTATGCTTCTAATCTCTCTATCCTCAGCAGTACTTTTCAAAAGGTTTAAAATGATAAATGTTATGAAAGTTTGCAGTATAGCTCTTGGTTTTACATTCTTTTTGCACAGCTATATTAATTCACTTTTTATGCTGTATTTACTCAACAGCATAAGCAGTATATGCGTAATTCTATTAAGTGTCCTGCCATTATCAGCAATTCTTAACAACTGGTTTCACATTAAAAGGGGTCTTGTGGTTGGGCTATCTTTCATGGGAAGTGGTATAGGTGGGTTAGTTTTTAATCCTATTACCGGATACATTATAGTTAATCACGGTTGGCGTTCAGCCTACCAGTTTTTAGGTATCATAATATCTTTAGTAATAATTCCTATTACATTTTTTGTTCTTAAAGCCAAACCAAGAGATATTGGAGAATATCCACTAGGTAGTTCTGAAGAAATAGAAAAAGAAGCTGAGAATTCAAAGGAAGAACTTCCAGGGGTAACCTTTTCTGAAGCAATAAAAACAGTAAGATTTTGGGCTATATGTGCTGCATCAGTTATTTTATCTATAGTAGGGATATCTCTAATGCTTAACATATCGCCTCATCTAACAAACATAGGATATTCAGTAACCTTTGCTGCCAACATAGTTGCATTAACAATGGGCTCATTAGCAGTAGGCAAAATTATTCTAGGTCATCTTTTTGACAGATTAGGAATAAGAGCTGCTACAAGTATTGCCGTAGGATTTCTAATTATTGGTACCCTAGGAATGCTGTATGCTACAAACTACATAGCTTTATTTGCAATAATCACGGGGACAGGATTAGGAACTGCATTTTATACCATAGCAAACCCAATTATTACAACAAAAGTTTACGGCAGTAAAGATTACAGTTCTATATACGGATTTTTAACAGCCGTTATAGGATTAGGTGGAATTATCAGTCCAATGATTGTAGGATTTTTATATGATAATTCCGGAAGTTACTATTCATCATATAAACTTATGTTGGTATTAGGTATAATCTCTTTTATAGTGTATCAATTCGTATTTCCTAGAAAGAAAAATCAGTACGACTAAATTTTATATCTACTGCCGCACTTTGGACATCTAACTATCATAGTTACATTTTTCTTAGGAAATCTGAGATTTGTACCGCATTTTTTACACTTTACATATTTGTGAGTTTTTCTATCATAAAATCTTTTCTTTAAAAGTAGAAAATTGGATTTGATTGGTTTACCAAACTTCTCCATGAATTTGCGGTTTTCCAATCTCCTTTTATTGATATCTTTTGATAAAACTCTATATAGTGACCATACTAAAGTTGCCCATATTAGAGTATTTAGAAGTCCTGAATTAACAAACAGATTTACTACTATTAAAACAAAAATAAATCCTGTAATGAATCTGTACATGTCATCTACTCCGTATCTTCCCTGCATAAATCTTGATAACATATTTCTAAAATTATTCATATTACATCCTTTCTATAACTAACAACACCAGCAGCAAAACATATTTAGCAGGGCAAATCTTACACACATCGACCCTATATCTTCAAGACCACCGAAACTTTGACTTCTCTGCTGATAAGTTCTTCCACCATTTTGTAAAACATTTAAAATTCTTCTATATTCCTGGTTATAAGGGTCCATATCCACAGCCATCTTAGCGTGGTTAAGGGCAGTTATTCTATTCCCTACACCTGCATTAGCTACTGCACTGTAGTAATACCACTGGGAAGTTTTATCTGATATACTGCTTAATATATTTATTGCCTGAACATACTGTCCTACACTAATATATCTTTTTACAGCTTCAAAATCAGAAAAATTGTAGCCGTTGTTGTATCCTGCATAGTATCCCTGGCTGTAAGGGGTTCCATTTTTGATATTCTCGTAGGCATTGTTTATCTCGCTCATTTTTTTAGTAGAATTAGCATCTCCGTTATTTAAATCCGGATGATATTTTTTTGCAAGCTTTCTATATGCTTTTGATATTTCTTCGTCGGAGGCATCTTTTGCTACTCCTAAGACCTCATAAGGATCTCCCATTATCTGACTCCTTTTCTTTTGTTTTTTTGATTTTGTATTTTATCCATACTCCGGAATATAGTATGTTTTCAATAAGTTCTTTATCTTTTTCAATATTTAAGCTTTCGTATTTTTGGGTACAATCTCCCATCAAAATATTCAAAATATCTTTATACATATTGGAAGGTGTCCCTATCATAGGATTGTATCTTTCCTTTTTTAAATCATCTTTAAAATCCAACAC
>JBEPWV010000142.1:0-4116 GCA_041642175.1 Clostridia bacterium | reverse complement strand
AAATGCTTCCAAAGTATTATGCTGAAAGAGGATGGACTAAAGAAGGTATACCTACTGATGAAAAATTAAAGGCACTTGGTTTAAAATAATTAATTGGAGCTGATATTTTGAATGTAGAAGTAAAGTTATTTGCTACCTTTAGAAATGGAAGATTTAAAAAGAAAAATATTGAAATTGATGAAAATGATACAAAGGTTCGAGATTTGTTAAATGAACTGGGGATTAAAGAAGAAGAAGTAGCATTAATAATTGTAAACGGAATACATTCGGATGGTGATAGGAAATTGGAAGAGGGAGATGTCTTAGCCCTCTTTCCTCCTGTTGCAGGAGGTTAATCGTTTACAAATCTATAAAATATGATATACTATAAACAACTATTTTATAGGAGTATTATAAATGAATAAAAAAGTAGAAAAATCCTCAAGTGTAGACAAATCAATTATTGTATTACAACAATTATGTAAAGAACCTTTTAAGTACACAATGACTGATTTAGCCCAAAAGACTAAAATTAACAGAACAACAATATATAGAATTCTTAACTCCCTTGAATATAGAGCGTTAGTTATTAAAACAAAAAATAATAAACTGTATAAATTAGGGCCCTTTGCTTATGAAATGGGCTCTATTTATCTTAATAACTTTAGATTCAAGGACAGTATATATCCAATACTTGATAAAATATCTCATGAGACAAAAGAATCTGTAGGATTTGCTATCAGAGACGGAGAGAGAGTAATATCTCTTTACGAAATAGAAATTGATCAACCTATGAAAATGAATTACAGACCAGGTATTATATATCCAATGAACCGAGGATGCTACGGTAAATGTTTGATGGCTTACTATGATCAAGATAGAGTAAAAGAAATTCTTAAAGATAAGGATTTTGAAAAAATTTGTGAAAATACAATAACGGATAAAGATGAACTTTTAAAAGAATATGAAAAAATTAGAGAACAAGGATATGCTGTGAGTATTAATGAAACTTTCCCTTTTGCTGTAGGTGTAGGAATACCTATAAGAAATTCTAAAGGAGAAGTAAAGGCATGTGTTGCTATTGCATTTTTTAAGAGAGATGATTATAAAGAAAAATTAGAAAATATGAAAGAAGTTTTATTTAGATATAAGGACGAAATATCAAAATTCATGATATAATCTTACTTGAGGTGAGATAATGAAGTTAATAAATGATGTAGAAAAAATAAATGAAGAAATAGAAAAAAACGCCTTTGTTCTAGGATATTTTACTACTAAATCCTGCAGTGTTTGTAAAGATTTGCTTCCTAAAGTAGAAAAAATGCTTGAAAAATTTCCGGAAATTGTAGGAATTAAAGGTGAGGCTGACGTTGAAAAAAGAATCGCCGGAGAGTACAGCGTATTTGCAGTCCCTACTATTGTACTGTTTATTGAAGGAAAAGAAACTTTCAGATATGCTCGAAATGTAGGAATAGAGGAACTTTCGGAAAAAATAGAACGGTACTATAAGATGTTTTATTAAGAGATAGAAGATTTCATTCAAAGGGATGAGGAATCTAAATAACTATCTAATAATCATTAAGAAGATTAAAAAAGATTATTCAATGAGACTGTATAGAGAGTAATTTGCTAATAAATACAGAATAAGCGAAAAAGTTTCTTACGAGGCACTGTTTTGCTTGCAAAACGAATTTGGCGAGTAACTTTAAGCGTTTCTTGTATTTGTCAAATTAGGAACTCGCAGTTGAATGAATATCTATATTATTTTAAACAGTATCTCAATCTAGAAGTAGATTGGGATTTTCTTTTTTTGTTCTTTTTAAAATGTTAAATTTATGATATAATTAGGATGGTTCTAATAAAGAACTAAATGTTCTAATAACGAACAAAGGAGGCTTATATGGATAATGAATTTTTAAATAAAATATCAAAACATTTTAGTGAAGATGAATTAGTTAATTTACTAAAAGACTTAGTAGCAATACCTAGTTATAGTGGAATAGAAAATCAAGAGACTAAAGTTGCAGAGTATATTTATAATCTATTTAAAAAAGAAGGAATAGACACAGAAATAACTCACGTACAAGATGGTAGGAAAAATGTTACTGCTGTTCTAAAAGGAAGAGGCAAGGGAAAATCTCTTCTACTTACCGGTCATATGGACACAGTACCACCTTACGACATGGAAGACGCCTTAGATATGAAAATTGAAGGAGATAAGCTTATAGGAAGAGGAACAAATGATATGAAAGGACCTCTTGCTTGCATGATTATGACTTTAATAGCAATTAAAAGAGCAGGGATACAATTGGAAGGCGACCTTATATTTGCAGGAGTAGTAGATGAAGAAGAGAAAAGCTTAGGAACTATAGATTTAATTGAAAAGGGCGTAAAAGCCGATGGAGCTATAGTGGGAGAACCTACAAAATTAGATATATGTATAGCCCATAGAGGACTTGAATGGCTTGAATTTAATTTTGAAGGAAAAACTGTACACGGCGGTGCTCAGGCTGAAGGAATAAATGCAATATTAAGAGCATCTAATTTTATTCAAAAATCTGAAGAAAAAATAATTCCTAAATTATCAGAAAGAAAACACCCAGTTACAGGAACTTCAACTATGAACTACGGCACTATCAACGGCGGTACTCAACCAAGTACTGTTGCAGGAAGCTGCAATATGAAAATCGACAGAAGATGGATACCTGGCGAAAAATACGAAGAAGTTTTAAATGAATATAGAGAAGTATTGAAAGAACTGAAAGAAGAAGATCCAAAATTCAAATGTGAAATGAAGGTTATGGATGTAAGTGTAATGAAAGAAGGATACGTTCACGAACCTATGGAAATTGATGCAGACCATCCATTAGTTAAAACATTGGTAAAATCATCAGAAGAAGCCTATGGGAGTACACCAAAGAAAACATATTTCCCTGCATGGAGTGACGGAGGACTTCTTCATACTTATGCGGATATTCCAACACTGGTATTTGCACCGGGAGATTTAGAAACTGCTCATTCAAAAGATGAATTTATAGATAAGAAAGAACTTGTGCCTGCAGTGAAAATTTATGCATTGACAGCCTTTAATTTTTGTAGGTAATTTTAGTCATCCCGAGAAATTCAGTATTAGCTTACTTACGAGGGATCTAAGATTTCTCGAAATGACATTTAACAATTGTCAAAATATAGCTAAACTATCGTTATTAAATAGTTTACAGGAGGTGATTTTGGAAAAGAAAAGATATCGACATAATAAAAAAAATAAAATAGGAGGTTAATTATGTCAGAAAACACAGAACAAAATGTAGAAAAGAAGAAAAGAAGAATACCACATGTTTATGTAATTCTTCTCTTCGTAGTAGCAATTTGTGCAATCTTAACTTATATAGTACCTGCCGGTGAATATGGTATGATGGAAGCTGCCAGCGGTAGAGAAGTAGTTGATCCTAATTCTTTTGAATGGGTTGAAAATACACCTGTAGGACTATTGGATTTCTTTAAATCCGTACCAGACGGATTAGTTGCAACAGCATCAATTATATTCTTTATATTTATAGTAGGTGGAGCTTTTGCAGTAGTTAATGCAACAGGAGCTATTGAAGCAGGTATCGGAGAAATCACAAGAAAAATGCAGGGTAAAGAAAGAGCTATTATTCCAGTAATCGTATTTGTATTTTCTTTAGGAGGAGCCGTTTTCGGTATGGCTGAGGAAACTCTTCCATTTATTCCAATAATGGTTACTCTAGCAATAGCATTAGGATTTGACTCTCTTACCGGTATAGGAATGGTATTAGCAGGAGCTGGGGCAGGATTTGCAGGAGCTTTTATGAATCCTTTCACAGTAGGAGTAGCACAAGGTATAGCAGAACTACCATTGTTCTCAGGATTAGGTTTCAGGATGATAGGATATGTAATTATGGTAGCCATGGTTTCAATATTCATATATAGATATGCTGGTAAAATAAAGAAAAACCCTGAACTAAGTCCAATGTATGAATTTGATAAAATAAGAGAAGATAAATTAGATTTAAGTGAAATAGAAGAATTAACACCACAGAAAAAAAGAGTTCTAATTGTAGTATTACTAACAATATTTTTACTAGTATTTGGTGTTATTCAATATGGATGGTATAT
>JBEPWV010000141.1:0-4130 GCA_041642175.1 Clostridia bacterium | reverse complement strand
CTGCTACTATAAGTATCTTATTAGTTGATTCTTTAACTTCTACCGCTGCTATTAGAGCGTTTACTACATCATCTCTAAACACCACCTCAACTCTTTGATCAGCCGTGAAAGGCCACTCTGGGGGATCTAACAATGCTGCCAGCACTACTCCTGCAACTCTTAATATTGTGTAATCTATACCAGAGTCTAATATGTACTGTTCGCATCTAACCTTAGACTCGCTGTAGTTTGTATTTGGACTTTGCTTAGTATCTACAGTTACCGGAGGTTCTAAATCTGTTGTATCACCGTAAGTTGCCACTGTCGATGAAAATATCAATCTAGCCTTATTTCCCCTGCTCTCAATTGCATTTACCAGATTCTTTGTGCCTTCTACATTTACTTTAATTGCAAGTTCTTTATTATTTTCACTTAATGGCGGAAGTATAGCTGCTAAATGTACTACCGAATCTATATCCTTAAGGGATTTTTTTACGCTTTCTTTATCCGTAATATCTCCTTCATGAATTTCGATTCCTTTTTCTTTTAATCCTGTAAAATTAGCTTGAGGAATATCAAACACTCTAACCTTATATCCTTTTTCAGCTAATATAAAGGAAAGTTCTTTACCCATACTTCCTGCTCCACCAGTTATCAGTATTCTTTCCAACTATTCAGCCTCCTTCCTATTGTATTTATTCTCTAGTACAAATCTTTTATCAAAAAGTCTAGTCCTAATTTTTCTAATGTTCCTTTAGAAGGTTTTCCTGTTTCTACATCCCATCCAATAAATGAGAAGAAATTATCTCTTAATTTTTTATCATCGATTTCTACATCTGCTACCGGACCTTCTTTTTGAGGTGGTTGTCCTAAAGCACGTTTAGTTATTGTGAAATCTTTAGGCGTGATACCTTCTCTTAAATTGAAAGCATGTCTCATGTTTAATATTCTCATTCCTGTATTATCTTGGTCTTGAGGTTTAAAACTTCTACCTGTTATAGCTTCTATATACTGATTCTCTATGCCCTGTTCTGCTCCTGCTAATCCCATAAACATACAGAATCCAGCTGAGTTTATTACCTCTTGATTCGCAGTCAATTTGACATCAAGGAATCCAGTAGTATCATAGTCGTATTTATCTCCTATTGGAGCTCCCATCAATTGTGCCATACCAAGACCACCTTTAACGTGTCTTCCCGGAGTTGGATCATATTGATAAGTTCTTGCGAATCCAGGAGACAATCTAGGGTCATGCATTGGAAGTTCAATTCCCGATGCAGTTTGAAGATATTCTTCCCCTTTTCCCAGTTCTTTAGCTGCATGCATAGAACCTTTCATCAATATCTTGCCAATACCTTCATTGTTAGCCATTTTTTCCATTATAGCCACTACAGCTTCTCCGTTTCCCCAGGTAAGTTCTATACCGTCTAAATCTTCTTTAGTAAGTACGCCTTCTTCAAAGCATTCCATTGCCCAGGCAATAGTCATACCTGCAGATATTGTATCAATGCCGTAGTTATTGCATATTTCGTTGCATTTGAAAAGAGCATCTGTTTCACCACTCAATAGTGTTGATCCAAAAGCAGCTTGAGTTTCATATTCAGGTCTATCTGTTTCTCCAACAGGCCATCTTCCATCATCTACTTTATACTTAGCTCCGCAACCTAATGGACAGTTGGAACAGTGATAAGCTTTAACCTTATACTTTTCATCATATGTAGGTACTGCGATTTTTTTAGCTTTTTCTTCTCCGTAGTCTACTACTCCAACTCCTCCCCAGTTTTTAACTGGAGAATCTCCATTAAGAGCTGATGCTTCAGTTCCTACACCTGTACCGTAAGCACCAAATCCCTGTGCCATAGGATTGTCTTTCATGGCAGCTGAAACTTTTTTATTTATTTCTACAATTCTGTCAGGATCAGCAACTTCTATCTCCTTAGTTCCTCTTACTGCTATAGCTTTTAAATTCTTAGAGCCCATTACAGCTCCTCCGCCACCTCTACCTGCAGCACGATGCTCATCGTTAATAGGACAGGAAATATATGATAGATTTTCTCCTGCCGGGCCAATTGTACTTACTCTTACCTTGTCATCACCTAATTCTTTCTGTATAGCCTTTAAAGTTTCCTTTGTATCCATACCCCATAATTTTGAGGCACCTCTAATTTCTACTTTTCCGTCGTTAATCCATATATATACCGGATCCTTTGATATCCCTTTAATAAAGACAGCATCGTATCCTGCTTTTTTAAGTTCCGGTCCAAAAAAACCTCCTGAGTTAGCATCATTCCAACCTCCAGTAACTGGAGATTTATGTACTATTGTATACCTTCCACCAAAGAAAGCTTTTGTTCCACTTGTAGGTCCCGTCATAAATCCTATCATACTTTCTTCACCAAGAGGATCTGTTTTTGCAGGCATATTATCGTAAAGTACCTTAGCTCCTATTCCGTAGCCTCCTAAATATTTAGAGGCCATATCTTCTGTCAATTCTTTTTCTTCAATATTTTTATCCGTCAAGTTCACAAAGAGCATTTTTCCATTATAACCTTTTAACATTGATTTCCCTCCTCTGTACTTTTATAATAATCCTATTCTTCATCTTCTTCATCTTCTATGGAAATTTCATCAATCATTCCTTTTGGTTTAACATGAAGATCTGCTAAGGAAAGCTTTGGATGGTTATAGGTATAATCACCTGGATCGTAGTTTCCATTTCTTAGTTCTTCTCTTTTAACTTGAGAGAGTACATTATCCGGTCTGTATGGTGGAAACCAGAAATCCGTTTCATCAGCAGGTTCTGATTCAACTAATACGTACTCGGTGGTACCTATTCCATTATATTCTCCTGCATTAATTTGGGCCCACTGGCTAACTTTTGCCATACTTGATACATTTGTAAATCTTTCTGTATTAGGCTCTCCAAATCCAAAATCTGTGGCTTGTGAATCTTCCATTCCAGATTTACTTTCTGCCATTTCTATACATGCCATATCTATTGCAACTGGATCTTTGGAAGCAAATACTCCAATATTTGGTACCAAAGGTTTGTCGTGGAAGTTTACACAGTCGCACCATGGAGATATATCCATTGCATAGCTTAGGTATATGAATTTTTCTTTACCTATTGCATTTATGTATCCTGAAGCAGCATCTGCAATAGTAGGTGCCCAGGTAGCTGTTATTTCTGGTTTAAGATTTAAGATACCTGCAAATAATGCCCCACTAAAACAAGCTGAACACTTACCGCATTTTTCATTATGAAATACAAATTGTTCATCTTTCCATTCAAAAGCATCAAAAGGACATCCTGCTATAACTCTATCTAGAAGAGTAGGTTTTGGTCCTTGAGCTGCCTGCTGTGCTGCTTCTTGATTTACTGTCATATTTTGAATGCCGTAAATTGGATGATTTAGATAGTGAGTTGACATTTTACCTTTTTTTGAACCCATTCCAATTCCTACGTTTTTTAAAGCTCCTCCATATACTCCCATTGGATGGCCCTTAAAGTGAGTCAAAACAATTACAGCATCTAAATCTAGTAGTTTTTTGCCCATAAATGAATGTTTTAAATACACTCCCTTAGGTATATCTACCTGAACTTCGTCAAACCCATTTTCTCCGTCGCATATCCAAATAGGGCATCCTAAAGTTTCTTCGTTAAATCCGTGTCTTGAAACTGATCTTAGATGGTCATCTTTAAAAGCTCTGGAAGAGTAATCACTGAAAAGAATTGTATTACAATCAACTATTACAGGGTTACCTCCAAGTCTTTTAACCTCTTCAACTATTGCTCCTACCCACTGAGGTCTGAGATTTAGAGAATTTCCGTATTCTCCCATGTGTATTTTAATACCTACTGTGTCTCCTTTCTTGAAATGAGATTCGAGTCCTGCATCTCTTAAAACTTTAACTGCTTTAAATGGTGTACTTTCCTGTAAGCTATTGGCTCTGTCATTCATAAAATATACTTTTGATGGCATACTTCTTACTCCTTTCATAATTAATCTAATCGAAAGATTTTTATGTCATTACTGAAGCTTTAGTTGAAATAATCTTTGCTAAAGATTCTAGTTTAATTTTCAAATCCAAAGCTTTGTCTCCCGCTTTCTTTTCGTCGTCAATTATTTCTTGTAGTTTTTTAGCTTCAT
>JBEPWV010000140.1:0-4132 GCA_041642175.1 Clostridia bacterium | reverse complement strand
TTGCCTTTACTGATCTTTACAAAATCAAAGATGAAATGAAGGAAATGGAAGAAAAGCTTAAAAATACCGACAGCGAGAATCACGATAGAATACTTAAAGCCTACGGTAAACTGGAAGAAAAGTACGAACTTCGGGGAGGATATCAAATAGATGAAAAGCTCAGCAAGGTTATAGGTGGGCTGGGAATCGAAATACTTGTAAAAAGAAGATTCAACACCTTAAGCGGTGGTGAAAAAACTAAAATCATATTAGGAAAAGTACTATTAGAAGAACCGGATTTACTACTATTAGACGAGCCTACCAATCATCTTGATATGAGCTCTGTAGAATGGCTGCAATCTTATTTACTGGACTATAAGGGAGCGGTAATGCTGATATCCCACGATAGATACTTTTTAGATAGCATTGCTGAAAAAATAATAGAAATCACTCCCGGTGAAGCTCAAATTTACTACGGTAATTATTCATACTATGTAGTTGAAAAAGAAAGAAGATTTTTAGAAGCCTACAGACATTATAAAAATCAGCAAAGAAAAATAAACACCATGGAAGAACAGATTAAAAGATACAGGATTTGGGGTAAAAGTAGAGACAGCGACAAGATGTATAAAAGAGCAAAAGAGCTGGAAAAACGCCTGGAAAAAATGGATAGACTTGAAAGACCTAGACTGAACTCTAGAAAAATCAGACTAAATTCAGAAGGAGTTAACCGTTCCGGATACAAAGTTGTTACCTTAAAAGACGTAACAAAAAGATATGATAAAACTCTATTTGAAAAAATAAATCTGGATGTATACTATAGCGATTCCATCGGGCTCATAGGAGACAACGGTACAGGAAAGACTACTATACTGAGAATAATAGAAGGTAGTGAAAGCTGTGACGAAGGAGAAGTTAAAATAGGTTCTAGAGTAAAAATAGGTTACTTAAAGCAGGAAGAAGAATTTGAAAATACTTCCATGGACTTAGTAGAATATTACCATCGAGAGTTGGACATAAAATTAAGTGAAGCAAGAAATCAGCTGGCTAAAGTATTGTTTACAGGAGATGATGTGTTTAAGACCCTAGAAGTACTCTCTGGTGGAGAAAAAACCAGGTTGAAGCTGGGTATACTATTATATAGAAAAGTAAATCTACTGATACTAGATGAGCCTACAAATCACCTGGATATAGATTCAAGAGAAATTCTTGAAGAAACACTAACAGATTTTGAAGGAACCATATTATTTGTTTCTCACGATAGATACTTTATAAACAAACTAGCTGATAGAATAGTAGAAATAGAGGACAAAAAAATCAGAACCTACAATGGTGATTATGACTATTACAAGATGAAAAAAGCAGAATTTTTAGAAATAGAAGCTGAAAGAAAGAAAAAAGAAAAAGAAGAAAGGGAAAATCAGGAAAAAGAGAAAGAATCAAAGGAAAAAAAATCTCAACTTTCAAAAAATCAGCGAAGGATATTAACTCAGGAAAAGGAAGAAATTGAAACTAAAATAGAAAATATAGAGAAAGTAATAGAAGAAATACAGATGAGCATGAATGAAAACAAAAGAGACGGACAAAAGCTTAAAGAGCTCTACTTAGAAAAAGAAGAATACGAAACTAAAGTCGAAAAGCTTATAAAAAGATGGGAAGAAATTATATTAAATTTAGGAGATGAATAATATGAAAATAGCTCAGATACAAATGAAGGTATATCCAGACAAAGAAACAAATATTAAAGAAGTTGAAATGTATTTAGAAAACATGAAGGAAGAAAATCCTGACATAGTAGTACTTCCGGAGATGTTTAACTGTCCTTACGATAAATCCCTTTTCGAAGAATACTCAGAAGAAGAGGGAGGTAAAACCTGGAGAAAATTATCAGAATTAGCTCAAAAGTATGAAGTTTATTTATTTGCCGGATCTATACCGGAAAAGGTTGACTCAGGGGAAGTTTACAATACTTCTTATATATTCGATAGAAAAGGAAATCAGATAGGTAAACATAGAAAGGTTCACCTTTTTGACATAGACATAGAAGGTGGCCAGACCTTTATAGAATCGGAAACTCTTACCCCGGGAAAAGATTTGACAGTTGTAGATACAGAATTTGGGAAAATAGGTCTTATGATATGCTACGATATTAGATTCCCTGAATGGTCAAGGCTGATGTCTCTTGAAGGAGCTCAATTGATTATAGTTCCAGGAGCCTTCAATATGACCACCGGGCCAGCTCATTGGGAGATTTCCTTTAGAGTAAGAGCCTTAGACAATCAGGTATTTACAGTAGGTACCGCACCGGCTCAAGACAAAGAAGCCTCTTACACATCCTACGGAAACAGCATCCTCGTATCACCATGGGGCAAAATAATAGATAGAATGGGTTATGAAGATGGATATATAATTAATGACATAGATTTAAGAGAAGTTAAAGAGGTTAGAAAACAACTGCCATTACTGAATCACAGAAGAATAGACTTGTACGAGATTATAAAAAAATAATTAATTTACTGAATATTTAGTTTTTCTAAGGGTATATATAAAAATGAGTTTGACTAAAACTTTTTATAACAAAAGTAAATATAAAAAAATTATAGGAGGATAATTATGTTATCAGAAAAACTATTAAATGAAATTAACAAACAAATCAAATATGAATTAGAATCAGCACATTATTATGTGGCTATGGAGGCTTACTTTGATTCAAATGATTTACCTGGATTTGCACACTTCTTTAAAGTGCAGGCGGAAGAAGAAAGATTCCATGCACAAAAATTCTACGACTTTGTATATGAAATGGATAGAGATGTTGAATTAACTCCATTAGAACTTGTAGGCAAAAAATTTGATTCATGTGTTGATGTATTTAAGAAAGCTTTAGAACACGAAAAATTCGTAACAAGTAGAATATATGAACTTATGGAAATAGCAGAAGAAGAAAGAGAATATGCAACACAAAGTATGCTTAAGTGGTTTATAGATGAGCAGGTTGAAGAAGAAAGCACTATGAAAGATATGATTATAAAAGTTAAAAGAGTTGAAGATAGCCCTAACGGTCTTTACATGCTTGACAAAGAACTTGCAGGCAGAACATTTACCCCTCCAACAGAATAAATAGTTAACAAAGCTTAGGTTCAGAAGAATCTAAGCTTTTTTTTTGATCTAATTTGATATATAATCTAAATAGAATTATAATAACTCAAGGAGGGATTTAATGAAAATAGAAATTTTGATAGATAGTGCAAGCGACTTACCAAAAGAAGTTATAGAAAAATATAAATTAGACCCAATAGCTATACCGGTTATACTGGGTGAAGAAACATTTTACGACGGAAAAACAATTACTTCTGAAAAGCTTTTTAAAGATATGAAAAATGGAATAGTTTACAAAACATCTCAAGTAACTCCAAATCAGTACTTGGAAAGATTTAGGAAATTATACGAGGGAAAAGAATATCTTTATGTATGTTTTTCGTCAGGATTAACTAAAATGTACGAAACCAGCAATTTGGCCTTAAACATGGTAAAAGAAGAAAAAGATATTGATTTAAAAATAGTAGATACAAAATGTGCTTCAATGGGTTATGGTCTGGTAGCTTTAGAAGCTTTAAAAGCAGCAGAAGAAGGAAAATCAAGAGATGAAATAATTGAAATAGTCCAATCAACTGCCGATAGGATGCAGCATGTATTTACAGTAGATGATTTAGATTATCTTTTTAGAGGAGGTAGATTAAACAAAAGCTCTGCGGTTATTGGAAATATGCTCAGCATAAAACCGGTACTGCAGGTTGATAGGGAAGGTAAACTTTATAGTTATAAAAAGGTACGAGGTAATAAAAAGCTTAATGCTGAAATAATAGAAACCATTAGAGAAAATCAAGTAGATATAGAGAATCAAACTGTGGGAATAACTCATGCAGATGATATGGAAAAGGTAGAAAAAATAGAAGAATTAATGATGAAAGAATTAGGAGTCCAAAGCTTTATGATTAACAGCATGGGATGTGCGGTAGGAGCTCATACAGGACCGGGAGCTATATCAATTTTTTTCCTGGGAGAAAAAACCGGAAGATTTTAGTGATATGAGGTGTATTTAAGTGAGGAAATTTTTAAGAATTACCGGGAGAATTTTATTTATTCTTGTTTT
>JBEPWV010000139.1:0-4133 GCA_041642175.1 Clostridia bacterium | reverse complement strand
TTTACCAATAACCATTCCAGGTTTTGCTGTATAGATGCTAACTTTAATTCTGTTTGCAAATCTTTCTATTTCAACTTTAGATATTCCAGCTATATATAAATCCTTTTTTATCATTTCTCTAATTTCATAATCTTCTACTAACTTATCGCCAAAATTTTTCTTGCCTGAGTACCATCTGGAATCCCAGTTTTTAATAACTCCGACTCTAAGTCCATGGGGATTTACTTTTTGACCCATACTCTACCTCCTTTACTATTCTTTTTCTTTAACTACTACATTTATATGACTCGTTCTTTTTAAGATTTGAAATGCTCTACCTTGTGCTCTTGGTCTCCATCTTTTTAATGTAGGTCCTTGGTTTGCATAAACCTTAGCTACGTATAACTTATCTCTATCCATACCAAAGTTATTTTCCGCATTTGCTGATGCAGATGCCATAACTTTTCTTAATTCTCTTGCTCCCTTTTGAGGTGAGAATTTTAATATATTTGTTGCTTCTTCTACTTCTTTTCCTCTTATCATATCACAAACGAATTTCATTTTCCTAGGTGATACTCTTACGTATTTAGCAGTCGCTTTAGCTTCCATGTTAGTACCTCCCTTCATCTACTCGACTTTTGTAGATTTCTCAGTTTTTCCATGGCCTCTAAAATTTCTAGTAGGAGCGAATTCTCCAAGCTTGTGCCCTACCATATCTTCTGTGACATATACTGGAACGTGTCTTCTACCATCGTGTATAGCTATTGTATGTCCTACCATTTGTGGAAATATGGTGGAACGTCTTGACCATGTTTTAACTACTTTCTTTTCATTTTTATCGTTTAAAGCCTCAATCTTCTTCATTAAACTCTCTTGACAATAAGGTCCTTTTTTTAGTGATCTACCCATGCAACAGTTCCTCCTTTCACTAAAAATCTACTATTTCTTTCTCTTTCTTACTATGAACTTATTAGATTTTTTTCTTTTCTTTCTTGTCTTGTATCCCATTGTAGGTTTACCCCATGGAGTTACCGGTGAAGGTCTACCTATAGGTGCTCTACCTTCTCCACCACCATGTGGATGGTCGTTAGGGTTCATAACTGAACCTCTTACCGTAGGTCTTATTCCCATATGTCTTTTTCTACCAGCTTTACCTACTGTGATATTTTCATTGTCTATGTTTCCTACCTGCCCAACAGTAGCTTTACATAACTGCCCAATCATTCTAACTTCTCCAGAAGGTAGTTTTACCTGTACATATTTTCCTTCTTTAGCCATTAGTTGAGCGTAGTTTCCTGCTGATCTTACCAGCTGTCCACCTTTTCCAGGTTTAAGTTCTATATTGTGTAAAAGCGTACCTGTTGGTATATCTCTTAATGGAAGTGCGTTTCCTACTTTAATATCTATTGCGTTTCCTGATAATATTTCGTCACCTACTTGAATTTTGTTAGGTGCTATAATATATCTTTTTTCTCCATCCGCATAATTTATTAATGCTATGTTTGCACTTCTGTTAGGATCATACTCAATCGCTGCTACCTTTCCAGGTATACCATCTTTATCTCTTTTGAAGTCTATTACTCTGTATTTCTTCTTAGCTCCCCCACCTCTGTGTCTTACAGTAATTTTACCTTGTGAGTTTCTTCCTGATTTTCTCTTTTTTGGAGCTAATAATGACTTTTCAGGTTCTTTTTTTGTTATCTCTTCAAAAGTAGAGACAGTTTTAGTTCTCATTCCTGGAGAAGTAGGTTTGAATTTTTTAATACCCATTGTTATTCCTCCTTCATGTTATATAATTACATTCCCTCGAAAAACTCGATGCTGTCGCTGTCTTCAGTCAGAGTAACAATTGCTTTTTTCCAACTTGACTTTCTTCCTAAATTAGCACCCATTCTTCTCATTTTTCCAAGCATATTCATCGTATTAACTTTTTTTACTTTTACATTAAATATTTGCTGTACGGCATTTTTGATTTCAGTTTTAGTAGCTTTTTTATCTACTTTGAAAGCATACTTTTTATCAATCATTGCATCCATACTAGCTTCAGTAACTAATGGTTTTATAATAATATCATGTGGACTGCGCATTATGAATACACCTCCTCCACTTTTTTAAGAGCATCTTTAGTTATGATAAATTTCTCATAGTTCAATATATCATAAACATTTAAAGTATTAATACTTGCTGTTTTTATACCTTTAATATTTCTTGATGAATAATAAACATTTTTATCATCAGTAACTATTAGTGCTTTTTTCTCTACTTTTAAATTATTTAATACTTCAATCATTCTTTTAGTTTTAATATCATCTAATTTTAATTCTTCTAATACTACCATTTCATCATTTAATACCTTAGATGAAAATGCAGATTTCATAGCTAATCTCTTTATTTTTTTAGGTAGTTTCTTGCTGTAATCTCTCTGTTTAGGAGCGAATATTACTCCTCCACCTTTCCATAAAGGTGATCTAATAGTTCCTGCTCTTGCTCTTCCTGTTCCTTTTTGTCTCCAAGGTTTTCTTCCTCCGCCTCTAACTTCTGATCTAGTTTTAGCAGATTGATTTCCCTGTCTTTGGTTAGCCATATAAGTTTTTACAGCTTCGTACATAACATGCTCATTAACTTCGATATTAAAAACATCATCATTTAAATCTATTTCGCCAGCTTGTTCACCGGACATCTTATAGAGAGCTATCTTAGTCATCTCTTATCCTCCTTCCTTTCTGTTATCAATTATTTTTTTCTGATTATTACAGTGCCTTTTTTAGGACCTGGTACAGCACCTTTAATTAACAACAGATTTTTTTCTAAATCTACTTTTACAATTTCCAGGTTTTTAACAGTAACTTTTTCATGTCCCATATGTCCTGGAAGTTTTTTGTTTTTAAATACTCTTGCAGGGTGAGCTGATGCTCCCAATGAACCTACTGCTCTGTGATATTTAGAACCATGTGTTTCAGGTCCTCTAGAGTGATTATGTCTCTTAATAGCACCTTGAAACCCTTTACCTTTTGAAGTTCCTTCTACATCAACGATTTCTCCTTCTTCGAACATATCAACCTTAATTTCTTGGCCAATTTCGAATTCTTCCGGATTATCTATTCTAAACTCTTTTAACATTCTCTTGTTTTCAACTTGAGCCTTGCTGAAGTGTCCTTTTTTAGGTTTGTTTACATTTTTGTCTTTAATTTCACCAAAACCTATTTGAATTGAGTTATATCCTTCTTTACCTTCAGTTTTAATTTGTACTATTTTCATTCCCTGAGATTCAACTACTGTTACAGGTACTAGCGTCCCATCTTCTTTGAAAACTTGAGTCATTCCTAATTTTTTTCCTATTATTCCTTTCATTTTTACACCTCCTGATTTCTTACAGCGGATTGCATAAGCAATCGTACTAAGCAGAGTGCATTATGTTCTCTACTTTATAATTTAATTTCTATATCTACTCCAGCTGGTAGATTCAGTTTCATTAAGGAATCTATCGTTTTAGGAGTAGGGTTTGTTATGTCAATTAATCTTTTGTGAGTTCTTTGTTCAAACTGCTCTCTTGAATCTTTATACTTATGTACAGCTCTTAAAATGGTTATTATTTGCTTTTCAGTTGGTAGTGGAATTGGTCCAGCTACATCAGCATCTGTACTTTTTGCAGTTTCTACAATCTTTTTAGCAGATTGATCTAGAATTTGGTGATCGTAAGCCTTTAATCTAATTCTTATTTTTTGGCTGTTATCCATTGTTTAACCTCCTTTTCTCGTATGTATTTTTTCGATTACATACGATGAGCATTTTCTATCAACTTTACCGTGTGTTTTTATACTTTTTTTTAAAAATAGAAAATCTCATCGTCCTATTTTAAATAGGACATACTCTACAGAAATTCCCCGAAAATACGGCAACCTTCTGCTTCATCGCATGTGGCACACTAAAAAATTATATAAAATTTAACGGTTAATGTCAAGAAAAATTTTATCTTATTTTAAATAATTTATAGTAAGCTTAGGTTTAATCTATAAGTTGAAATTAATATGGCAGAATCGTCATGATTCTGCCATTATTTATTGAAAATTACTCAACGATTTTTGCAACTACTCCTGCTCCTACTGTTCTTCCACCTTCTCTTATTGCAAATCTTAATCCTTCTTCCATTGCAA
>JBEPWV010000138.1:0-4137 GCA_041642175.1 Clostridia bacterium | reverse complement strand
GCATAATTAATTTTTTTAGTTCTTTATCTAATGCAATTCCTTCATTAATTCTTTGTATAATACTTTTGAGTAATGGTTATCTTGAAAATCTTGAACTTCAAGAATCTATTTACGCCTTTGCAGCAGTATTTACCTTTGTAGGAGTAGGCAGACCGGCAAAAAAGATTTTAGAAAAGGGAAAAGAAATTCTGAAAATGAATTTCATAAAGGGTGAGATTACTACAGGAAAATCAAAATTTCAAATAGCATGGCAGAATCTGACTCCCCATATAGTACCCTATATTACAGTGGATTTTTTCTTTGAATTAAGTGCGACTCTGCTTTTACTAGCAGAATTAGGTGTTTTTAGCATATATGTTGGTAAAAGCCTGCTTGATCCATTTACACAACAACAAATGCCTTATGATGTTGTACCTCCTTTCAACCCGGAGTGGGGTGGTATGCTGTCATCAGCAAGGATAGCTCTTACCTTAAGAAAACCATGGATTGCAGTATTTCCAGCCTTAGCATTTTTCATATCAATAATGTGCTTTAACTTTCTTGGTGAAGGGTTGAAAAATGAAGTAGAAAAAAGAGATTCAAAAATTATTACCTACATAAATAGATTTTTCTTTTATATATCACCTAAAACTTTTATAAAAGAAATACAGGATTTTAAAAACAACAGAAAGACAGTAGCCGCCAAAAGCGGTATTATAATGCTGCTAATATTTGTTGCATTTAGGCCACCTTTTCCAAGTAAGGTGCCGGTTAACATTGAGAATATTGAAGATAATCTCAATGAAATATCCAGGGACTACTATGAAGGCAGAGAAACAAATACTGATAAACAAATAGAATTTTCAAATTACATAACTGAAAAATTTAAAGAATACAACCTTAAGCCTTTATTTGATGAAAATTATGTTAACGAAAGAAATTTAGAATCCTATTCAAAATCACTATTTGGTAAAGTTTATACTTCCTCCTTGATTGTAGAAGATAAATATAATCAGCAGATAAAAGAATTTAAAAAAAGAGTCGACTATTCCAGCAGCACATATTTTTATTCCTTAGAAAATAATCAGCCTGTGCCAATAAAAAATCTAAGAGGTCAAATAGTCCCTCTATCGGATTACAACAGAATTGAAACTGAAGGAGACAATATATTCATATTAGTTGGTGAAAACGATGATGTTCTGATAAGGCAAGGAAGAAGAAGAGCTATGCAAAATCCAAATGTAAAAGGAGTATTGATACCGGTAGATGAGAACAAATATCTGAAATACGGAGAAACTTCAAAATTTGTAGATGTAGATAATGTCAGTAAGTTTTTAGGAAATTACTCCGACATATATATTTCTCAAGAGCTTAAGGATTATTTACTATCAAATACCGACAAGATTTTAAACTACAGTAACGACTTTAAACTTATGAAAGAAGTTAGAATATTAAACATCGGAGGATATATAGAAGGTAAGGATGATAGCAATCCTGTTGTAATAACAACAAATTACGACTATTTTGGTTACTCAGAAAATTCTAAGCATGAAGGACTCCTGGAAAACGGAAGCTCCATAGCCTCCACACTTGAAATCGCAAGAGTTTTTTCAGCAGTTGAAAAAATACCAGACAGAACAATAATATTTCTTTTCACAGATAGTCGTCATGTAGAAGAACTTGGATCAAAAAAAATGGTTTCTCATCCTTATATCGACAAAGAAACCTTCTTCTTTTATTTAAATTATTTGGGTTTAGAAAATAGTGAAAGTGTATATGTGGATACTTCCTATATTACTAAAAAAGACCCTACACTTTATAAGAATATTGGATATTTAAGTAGAAGAGCTTCAAACTACAATTTAGATTTTAACGAAGATAGAATTTCTTCCCCGGAACCTCTAATTTATAAAGGAAACGGGTCCTTCGGGATAATATATCAAGGTTTATCAGCAAATAAAACCCTTTCTTATATAGGAGAAGAACAAAACGATTTAGAAAATATAGATTTAGAAATACTAAAAAGACAGACTCAAGTGCTAACTGATACTTTGTATAGAATGAATTACGACAATTAATTTTTTTCCTCCATTTTAAAAGACACAAGGGGACTGTCCCCTTGTGTTTATTCTTCTTTTACAATGATGTATCATATTTAAAATTTTCCTTTATTACCCTTGGATTTAACCATCTGTAAAGATTCAACTTACTTCCGGCCTTATCGTTAGTTCCTGATGCTCTGGATCCTCCAAAAGGTTGCTGTCCTACTACTGCTCCAGTAGGTTTATCATTTATGTAAAAATTCCCTGCAGAGTAAGCAAGCTTTTCTTCCATAAACCTGATTACTTCTCTTTCTCTTGCAAATATTCCTCCTGTTAGAGCATAGGGAGATGTGGTATCACACAATTCTAAAGTTTCTTCAAATCTATAATCATCGTATAGATATATGGTTATTATAGGTCCGAATATTTCATGTTCCATAGTTTTATCCCTTGAATTTGTGGTTAATACAATAGTAGGTTGGATAAAATATCCTTCCTTATCATCATAGCTGCCGCCATATATAATTTCCGAATCATCGGATTCTTTTACAAACTCTATATAACCAGTAATTTTATCAAAGGAATTTTTGTCAATAACAGCACCCATGTAGTTGCTGAAATCTTCTGTTGGTCCAATATTTATGGTGTCTACCTTCTTAATGAGCTTCTCTTTAACTTCTTCCCATATACTTTTCGGAATATAAGCTCTTGAAGATGCAGAACATTTCTGTCCCTGATATTCAAAAGAGCCTCTTATAATAGCTGATGTTAGCTGATCAATATCCGCAGATTTATGAGCAAAGATAAAATCTTTCCCTCCTGTTTCCCCGACAAGTCTCGGATAGCTTTTATATGTTTTTATGTTTTCTCCAACAGTTTTCCATATTTTACTGAAGGTATCTGTTGATCCAGTGAAGTGAATTCCTGCAAAATTTTCATTTTTAATCATAATATCACTTACCATTTTCCCTCTTGAAGGTATGAAGTTTATTACTCCATCCGGAAGTCCAGCTTCTTTTAGTATCTGCATAAATATATAATTAGAATATACTGCAGCTGATGATGGCTTCCAATTTACTACATTCCCTAATATAGCAGGAGCTACGTTTAGATTTCCTCCAATTGATGTGAAGTTGAAAGGACTAATAGCTAAAACAAAACCTTCTAAAGGCCTGTATTCCATTCTATTCCAGTCATTAACCGTAGATTCAGGCTGTTCGCTATATATTTCTTGAGCAAAATATGCATTAAATCGCATGAAGTCTATCAGTTCACAAGCTGCATCTATCTCCGCCTGATATGGTGTTTTGCTTTGTCCCATCATAGCAGCTGCATTCATTATGTATCTGTATTTATTTGATAGTAAATTAGCAGCTTTTAAAAAAATTGAAGCTCTATGCTCGAAAGACATTTTTTCCCATTTTTTCTTAGCTTTAAGAGATTCTGCTATAGCTAATTTAAGTTCTTCCTCTCCGGCTACATAGTATTCTGCCAGTACATGATCTTTATCGTGAGGTATTATTGATTTTTCTTTATGATTTGTTTTTATTTCTTTTCCACCTATTATTAGAGGAATCTCAATTTTTTTGTTTTTTATTTCCTCAATAGCTTCTTTTAATTTTTCTGCTTCTTCTTTTTCATTGCAAAAGTCTATTATTCTTTCGTTTTCTGGTTTTTTAACTTTATAATTTCCTTTATTCATATTTATCTACCTCCATAGAAATATGTTTAGGAATCAAATTGTTTGATAGTGTATATCATTTAGTATACTCCCATAGTGAGGATATGTCAAAAAAATGAAAACACAAAGAATCCCTTGAGATCAGGTTCTTTGTGTTATATTTCTATACTTTAGATTCTTCCTACTCGTTAATAAGTCCAGCTTCTATAAGCAAGTTTCTAACTGCTGTAGCAGCTTCTCCATAGGTTAAACTGCTTTTGGGTTCAATAGTTTCTGATGTTGTTCCGATAAACACTCCTGCTCCTAGGGTATTATTAACTTCATTAAATGCTAAATTTGGAGTAGAAGTTGATTTCAACAGTTTAAGTAATGTAGTTGCTGCATTTGAAAACCTGCAAAGGCATCATGAATGGGGTGCTAATTTGCCCTATATGG
>JBEPWV010000137.1:0-4152 GCA_041642175.1 Clostridia bacterium | reverse complement strand
GAAATTCATCTGTTCACATATTTCAAAGGCTATAGTCTTAGAGCCTTCTACTCTTAGAGGTACATCTGAGTTAATAAAGTATATATTCTTATTTTCTCCTAGTTCCAAAGTCTTATAGTAAAGACTTCCGTAATCTCCTTTCACTTTAAATAGTTTAGGATTGTAAATAAGTATAGGATTTAATTTTTCTTCGGCAATAGAATCTTTTACATATATATAGCTTTCAAGTTTAAATTTTGCTGCATAGGCAGCAACAGAAGGTGCCATATTTCCTGTAGATACAGTTCCTACTTTTTTGTATCCGAGTTTTTTCCCGTGAAGTATTCCTAGCAAAGTACCTCTGTCTTTAAAAGACCAGGTAGGATTTTGACTTTCATTTTTAAGATAAAGTTCCTTCAGTCCTAGATTATTACCCTTATCTTTTAACTCAGTAAGAGAAGTAAATCCTTCTCCTAATGAATTTTCCCTACTTATATCTATATAAGGAAAAAAATCTGAATACCTTTCTAATATAGTTTGTCCCTTATCCTTGGAGTAGTTTATTTTACCTTCTTTAATCAGTTCTACTTCCATAGGTTCATCGCATTTAGGACACCTACTTATATTTTTATTTATACTTTCTTTATGATTGCATCCTGTGCAGTACAGGTTATATTTTTTCATTTATCCTCCAGTCTTACAACTCCAAATTCAAAATCTATATCTTAATACTAATGTTTTTATGTTTTATTATTAAAAACTTTTATTTATTCATTTCTTCAAAAATCTTAATACCTGTTGGTGTAACAGCTAATCCACCTTTTCCAGTACACCTCAGTTCGGATGGAAGCATCTGCCCTACTTTGTACATGGACTCTATTGTCTCATCTAGGGGTATTACCTTATCAAATCCTGCTAAAGCCATGTTTGCACAGGCAATAGCATTAGCTCCTGCCATGACATTTTTTCCAAGACATGGGACTTCAACTCTATCCCCTACGGTATCACAAACCATGCCCATTACATTTTGAAGAGCCATAGAAGCTGCATCTACCCCTTGTCTTGCACTTCCACCCATTAACTGAACAAGACCAGCTGCTGCCATAGAAGATCCAGCACCGCATTCAACCTGACATCCTCCAACTTCTGCAGCGAAGGTAGCACTTTGAGCAATGAACAATCCAATCATACCTGAAGCAAGCATTCCTTTAACCATATCATCAATTGATAACTGCATAACATCACAGGCACCTATAATTGTACCGGGTAATCCTCCGCAGGAGCCAGCTGTTGGAGCTGCTACTATTACACCCATAGAACTTTTAACTTCCATCATTGAAGTAATATAACTTATTACGGTATTCATTAAATCTCCAGGTAGTAATTTTTGATTCTCCATAGCTTCTTGAATCAAATGGGATTGAGGTCCGAGAATTCTATCTTCATATTCTGTTCCGGAAAGTCCTTTTCTAACAGAATCATTCATTATCTCAACAATTTTTTTCATTTTATTATAAACTTCATCCTCAGAAATATTACCTCTGATACTTTCATATAATAAGGCCAGTTCATAAAGTGATTTGTCGTTTCCCTGTTTTTCAAGCATTTCACTAGCTGTCAAGAAAGGTACATCACAATCTTTAGATGATAAAACTGGCAAAACTGGAGATAATTTAATAACTGAAAGTACTCCATCTATTTCTTTTAGGCTTTTAATTAATGATTCATCTAAAGCTTTCAGAGTTTTTAAATTTACTAAAATTTCTTTTTCTTTTGAAGATTTCTGAATATACTCCGTATTAAAGTTATTTTTTTCTAAGGTATTTTCTATGTCCTGAATTGCTTTATTAGAACTACAAAAAATTAGGGTCTCATAAAAATCTCCTGCAATTTCTACAGGAAAACCATTAATATTTTCAACCTTTATCATCCCACCACCGGTAGATATTGCTGTAGCTGATATTTCTTCCTTATTGCTAAATATCTTCAATCGATAGGTATTTGGATGAGATGCTTCATATTCAACAATATTAAAACTGACATCTAATCCTACTTCTTTTGCTATAGAAATAGAATTAACTAACCTTTCATCTTCAGTATTATAGCCAAGCAAACCTCCAACCAATCCAATATCCGACCCTTGACCGTGATAGGTTGTTGCTAGTGAACCTTTTGGATGAAATTCAACTAACACTTTTTTTAACTTTCCACCAACCATTTGATTGGCTAATAATCCAATCCTTGAAGCAGCTGCTGTATGAGAGCTGGATGGTCCTCTCATCACAGGACCTATTACATCATTAAATATACTTGCAGGTTGTCTTTTCATATTAATCTCCTAACTTAATTATTAATTCATTATCAATCGCCTATTTCTACAAAATACTTACTTATATGTTTCAGATTATCAATCTTAACATCTTCATCTATTAAAGGTATCTTTATAAGGTTTTTATTAGAAAAATATTCTTCTATTTCCATTAAATATTTATTTTCTAATTTTTTTCTATTTTCCCAGAATTTACCTTCAACATTTTCAGGTAGTATTCTATTAATTATTAAAGTATTTACATGTATTTTATATTTTTCTAAGGTATCTACTGCTTTTTTTGTTTCTTCTATTGGCAGTTTTTCTGGATTTAATACAAACACAAAGGATACTAAATCTCCGTCAGTAAGTATTTCTCTAGCCTGTTCCATTTTTCTTTTTCTTTCATTTAGCTTTGATAATACTGGATCTTTTTCTATTACATTTTTCATTTTTTTATCTTCTCTTGTAGCCATTTCATAGAGCTCCATAGCCTTCATTCTTTTTTCAATAAGTCTATCCATCCAACCACCTAAAAGCTCTGGTAAAGATAAAAGCCTAAGTGTATGACCGGTAGGAGCTGTATCAATAATTATTCTATCGTAGTCTTTTTGATAGTCGATAATTATTTCCATAAGTTTGTCAAAAACAGCAGATTCGTCAGAACCAGGAGACACAGCAGCAGCATCAAGCTGTCTTTCTATTTCCTTTACAATAACTGGACTTACTATATCCTTCATATTTTTCTTAATATTTCTTATATATGCCTGGCTTTCTTCTTCAGGATCAATTTCAAGAGAAAATAAATTTTCTTTTATCTCTGTAAGCTTTGAGCCTATTTTTCTTTCAAATATATCACATAATGAATGTGTCGGATCTGTTGATACCAGTAGTGTTTTTTCACCTTTTTCAGCACAATAATAAGCGTAGGCTGATGATGATGTAGTTTTACCTACTCCACCTTTTCCACCAAAAAATACAAGTTTATTCATGTAGTCCTCCTAACAGCAAAAATCTCCCCATCTATCTCCGTAAATACTTTTTCTCGCCATAATTCTTCTTTCCCAACCTTCTAAGTCTTCTGCTAGATAAGGTAATAGCTCGAGCATGTAGTAGGAAGTTGGTACTGGTATTCCTAACAAATCACCAAAACAAAGAAGCATGAAGTTGTCCATTTCATCGTAAGCTTCTTTTTTTATATGATGCATAGAATTTTCTTTAAAGTTAAAAGCTGACCCAATAAATAGTTTTAAATTTTCAATAATTTCTTTTTTATTTTCCACTTTCATCACCTAATTTTTTCTTTTATTATAACATATCGCAAAAAATTTTATACTATAAACAAAATAAATCCCCGACATTGTCGGGAATTTATTTATATAATATATTATAGGAGAAACCTATCTTACAACTAACACCGGTATATTAATATGATGTACGACTTTATTTGTAACACTTCCAAGCATAAATCTTTTACGCTCTTTCATGCTGTGAGTTTCCATGATAACTAAATCGTAATTTCCTTTTTCTGCCTCATCAATTATTTCTGATGCTGGATCTCCTTCGATTACTTTTGATTCCGTCTCTATTCCTTCATCTTCATAAAGTTTAACTACCTTATCCATAAAATTATTTTTATTAGCTGTCTCATAAATTTTCTCTATATAGGCTCCGTATTTAACTTCATTAGGTATTTTATGAAAATCTACAGCATGAAAAATTGTAATTGTACTGTCGAATTTCTTCGCTATTTCTACAGCAAGTTTTATTGGTTCCGATATTCTCTGTTGATTTTCAACAGGTATAAGAATTTTTTTCATATTTCCCACCTCTCTAAAAAATATTTATAAAATGAATTTCTATAT
>JBEPWV010000136.1:0-4169 GCA_041642175.1 Clostridia bacterium | reverse complement strand
GTCTCTTATATTCCTATCCAAGGTCTGTATATCCCAACTGTTCTCTATGGACAGCTGCACTGCATCTTCTATGGTCAGTTGAAGTACTTCCTCTTCTACTGCCTCTTGATTTTCTTCTGTTAAGGCTGATTCTGTTGTAGTTTCCATTCCTAATACAGGTATAGAACTCATCAACATCATTAATGCCAATCCTAATATTAATTTTCTATTCATATTTATCTCCTTCCGAATCCTTCTAATAGTGAATCAATTATTTTTTCAAAATCTACTTCTTTATTTGTTTCTCCTAGTGAATTAATACCCAAATGCTGGTTTGATATGCTTAGAATGCAGGATGCTAAAATATCTTTATCTGCATCCTCTCTTACTACACCTTCCTTGATACCTTCTTCTACTATTAATACTATATCATTATAATGATTTTTCATAGAGCAGAAGAAAGTATCTCTTACTTTATCTGATATTAATTCTCTGTTGGAGAAAAAACTTTCAAATATTGTATTCTGTCTCTGCATAAAACTTCTTTTATATTTAAAGTATTTAATTACTTTATCTTTAAATTCTAAATCCTTTTCTACAATTTCTTTTATTCCTTCAAAACCTCTTTCCATACTGTATATCATTGAATTTTCAAAGAGTTCTTTTTTACTGCTAAAATATTCGTACAGGGTTCCTTTTCCTATTTCTGCTTTGTCAGCTATTAATTTCATTTTTGCATTGTGATATCCCTTTTCCTGAAAGATGTCATATGCTGCTTTAATAATCTCATATTCTCTTTGATTCTTAAACTTCATTTGAAATCACCTCATCTTCATCTTCATCAAGCATTCCGAAAATTTTCTTGAAGAAGTGTGCTATGTCATCAATAACCGTATACATTACCGGAACAAATATCAATGTAAGGATAGTTGATAGTGAAAGTCCTCCTATTACAACAGTTGCCATCGGTAGTTGTATTTCAGATCCTTCTCCTCCGACTACAGCTAATGGTACAAGAGCCAGTATCGTAGTTAATGCTGTCATAAGTATAGGTCTAAGTCTAATAGGCCCAGCATTAAGGATTGCCTCTCTCCTGCTTTCTCCCATATCTCTTCTTTTATTAATGTAATCCACTAGCACGATAGCATTGTTTACCACAATACCTACAAGTACTATAAATCCTATAATCGAAACTATGCTTATATCTACACCTGTAATAGCCAATCCTAAAAATCCACCGGATAAAGCTAAAGGAACTGTAAACATTATGATAAATGGATACATTAAAGACTCAAACTGTGCTGCCAGTATCATATAAACAAGCAGTATTGCTAAAAGAAGTACTATAATAAGATCATTAAATGCATCTTCTATTAGTTCTACTTCTCCTCCAAAGCTGTAAGTATAGCCCTGTGGCATATTGTAATCAGTAAGCAGATTTTCTATTTCGGCACTTACACTTGCCACATCTCTACCAAAGGTATCGGCACTTACAGATACTACTCTTGATTGGTTTTCTCTTTGAATACTTATAGGTCCTCTATCCAAATATACTTCTGCAACCTGCTCTAGTGGTATAATAGCTCCCGTTGGTCCAGTTAATGGTAGCGACTCTAATGCAGACATGCTTTCTTTGTATCTTTCATCACCTTTAATTATCACATCTAGTTCTTCGTTTTCATACTTAAAGGTTGTCACAGTACGACCTGATAATGTGTTTCTAACGGTATTAGCAATTTGACCAGTCGTTAGTCCATATCTTACAGCTCTGTCTTTGTCAATTCTTACTCTAACTTCTGGAACACCTTCTGATATTGATGTTTCAACTTCCCTAGTTCCCGAGACATTTTCTACAATTTCCTTGAAGTCATTGCTTAAAATTTCTAAAGTATCTATGTCATCGCCTTTTATGCTTATTGATAGTCCTCCTCCGGCAAGTCCTCCACCAGCCATCATAAAAGAGGCAGGTGACACTCCTATTTCTGCTCCCGGTACATCCTTAACCATATTTCTTATTTGGTCTGCTATTTCAAAAGAGGATCTCTCTCTTTCATCAAGATTTTTTAACATAACCATCATGCTGGCGGAATTCGTATTGGAACCACCCATATTCATTCCTGTTCCACCACCGCCGACGCTTGAATAAACATAATCTATTTCTTCAACATTCTTTAAAATCTCTTCTATTTCTTTTACCACATTATCTGTTTCATTTAACTCAGAACCATTTGGTAAGGAGATTGTGATATCTATTTGACCCTCATCTGATGCCGGTAGAAATGAAGATCCAACAGTTGTAAGTGAAAACGCACTACCTACAAATAAAGCAATCATCAATATAATAATAACAAATCTGTGATTTAAACTTTTATCTAGGCCTTTCTTATATCCTTTTCTGATTCTATTTATAAATCCTTTTTCTTCAATAACTCCTGTTTCTTCTTTATCCACATCTATCTTAATATTTTTGATTTTTAATATATTTGCTGATAGCATCGGTATTAAAGTTAATGCTACTCCTAAAGAACTAATCAATGAAAAAGTAACTGTCATTGCCAACTCTTTAAATATAGTTGAAGTGATTCCTTCTACGAAAACTATTGGTAGAAAAACAGCTATTGTTGTAAGAGTTGAAGCTGTAACTGCCGCTGCAACTTCGTTAGCTCCTAATATAGAAGCTTCTTTAACACCGTAACCTTCAGTTCTATATCTGTATATATTTTCAAGTACAACTATGGAGTTATCCACAAGCATTCCTATACCCAGGGCTATTCCACCTAATGTCATCATATTAAGAGTAACATCAGCAAAATATACTAATATAAAGGTAGCTATTATTGAAATCGGCATTGATAATGCTATAATCAAAGTTGATTTCAAATTTTTCAAGAATAACAACAACACTATTACGGCCAAAAGTCCACCCAATAAAGCATTCCTAGCCATATTTCCTATGGAAAAATTGATATAATCCGCCTGATCAAACACTTTATTTATTGTAACATTACCGTATTCTTGTTGAAGCTTTACTAGTTCTTGATTGATTTGATTTGAGATGTTTACTGTGTTAACTCCTGATTGCTTCATTATTGTAATTTCTATAGTATTCTCCCCGTCTAGTCTAGCAATAATGTCTTTATCTGAATTAGTTAAACTTACATTGGCTATATCACTAAGTCTTACACTCCCTCCAGCTTGTAAAGGTATATTTGCATTTTTGATTTGCTGAAGAGAGTCGTATTCTCCTATGGTTCTAACATTTAGTTCTTGATTCCCTTTATATACTTCTCCGCCAGGCAGATTAATATTATCTGACATTAGTATTTGTGAAATGTAATCTAAAGTTAGGTTGTATCCCTGAATCTTATTTTGATCTAGTTCTACCTGTACTTCCTTTTCAAATCCTCCACCTATATCAACAGAAGCAACACCCTGGATTCTTTCAAGTCTTGTTTTAATAATATCTTCAGATATTTTTTGGGTGGTAGAGATATCTCCTTCACTTCTTACTGTAAGATACATTATAGGCATTGCTGTAGGGTCAAATTTAAATACACTTGGATCGGAAGCACCATCTGGAAGGAATCCTTTTGCCATATCAATTTTCTCTCTCATTTCAAGAGCTGCAAAATCCATATCCGTACCAAATTCTAGTTGAAGAATTATAAGCGAACTCCCTTCGGAAGATATTGAGGTAAGGGTATCTATATTTCCAACAGTAGTCAGTGAATTTTCTAAAGGTCTGGTAACTAAGTTTTCTATCTCCTCCGGACTTACTCCTGAATAGCTTGTTGACACTACGGCTATTGGAAATTCTATATTTGGAAGTAAATCTATTGGTAATTCTGTTAATGAAACAACACCAATTAAAATTACTATCAGAATTATCATTAAGATAGTAACAGGGCGTCTAACTGAAAATTTTGAAATCATATTATTCTACCCCCACTACCTTTATATTTGTTCCGTCGCTTACATAGTCCTGTCCATTTACAATAATTTGATCTCCTTGAGAGATTCCTGAAGTTATTTCTAATCTATCTCCTACGTCAAGTCCCGTTTCAACAATATTTGAAACTGCTTTACCTTCTTCAGCTGTATAAATTACCGTACTATTATCTTTTTGAAGAACTGCTTGTGATGGTACTGCAATTACATTTTCTCTTATATCTGTTGGAATTATTACTGAA
>JBEPWV010000135.1:0-4181 GCA_041642175.1 Clostridia bacterium | reverse complement strand
AATGCTGGAGATATTATAATCCTCATGGAGATCAGAATTTATTTGAAGCATTACAAAACTCCTGTAATGATGCATTAGCTGAAATAGGATTGGCAATAGGTAAAGAAACATTCTTTGAATACATAAAAGCTTTAGGATTTGGAGAAAAAACAAATGTTGAATTAAATGGTGAGGCAGTTGGCATAGTAAACAACCCAGATGTTATAAAGGATGTGAACTTAGTAACGCAATCCTTTGGACAGGGTATTTCTGTGACACAACTACAGCTGGCTACTGCTATATCAGCCATAAGTAACGGGGGATATTTATATGAACCTCATCTAGTTAAAAATCTTGTAGATCAAGATGGAAATATAGTCATGGAGAAAAAACCTAAACTAATAAGAAGAGTATTTTCTCAAGATACATCTGACAAAATGCTTGAAGCAATGAAGTCGGTAGTTTCTGAAGGTTCAAGTAGAAGTGCATATGTACCGGGTTACAGTGTTGGAGGAAAAACTGGAACAGCCCAAAAAGTAATAGATGGAATATATGCAGAAGACAAATATATTACCTCTTTTGTAGGAGTCGCTCCCACTTATGATCCTGAAATTTTAGTATTGATGTCAATAGATGAGCCTAAAGAGTCATATTATGCTTCTACTATAGTAGCTCCTCTAATTGGAGAAATAATAGAAAACACTATGCAGTACTTAAATGTAGAACCAAAATATGATGAAGAAGAGCTGGAAAAAATTGAAAAATCCTATGTTGTGGTACCTGAATTAGAAGGGTTAACAATAAAAGAAGCAAGTGAAGTATTAACGAATTTAGGTCTTAAACATAATGTAACTATGGAGATTTCTGAAGATACTATTGTTAAGAAACAGTACCCTGAATCAGGAACAGAAATTCTTCAAAATTCAATGATAACTTTAATATTAAATTAATTCGAGGAAAAAAAATGAAATTAAATAAAATACTAAAAGATATTGAGTATATAAAAGCAAATAGATCATTAGTAGAGCTTGAAATAGATGTAGATAATGTAACTAATGATTCAAGGAGGGTAAATGAAAAAAGTATTTTTATAGCCCTAAAAGGATTTAAAAAAGATGGACATGATTATATAGATGATGCTGTAAAAAAAGGTGCTAAGGCTGTTTTATGTGAAGAGGAAAAATTTTTAAGTAAGAAGGTGGCAGTTTTTATTATAAAAAAGCCTCGGGCGGTACTTTCTAAAATATCCAGCATTATATACAAAGAACCATCCAAAAAATTAAACTTAATAGGTGTGACAGGAACTAACGGAAAAACAAGTGTTACTTACATCTTAGATTATCTATTTAAACAAAATGAACATAATACCGGTGTAATAGGAACCATGGGAGCAGTTATCAAGGATAAAAAGTATACCCTTGATAACACAACTCCAGAGTCAAATCAGATTCATTACTTAATGAAGGAAATGGTTGATAAAGATGTTGAAAATTGTTTTATGGAAGTATCTTCTCATTCAACGATATTAAATAGAGTAGATGATATATTCTTTAATATAGGGATTTTTACCAATCTTACAAAAGACCACTTAGACTTTCATAAAACTATGGAAGAGTACTACAAAGCAAAAAAAGCTTTTTTCTATAGAGTTGATAGGGCTATTATTAATATAGACGATGATTACGGTAGTAGACTTTATCAAGAATTAAAAAATGATAATATAAATGTAATAAGCTACAGTATTAATAAAGACTCAGATTTTAGAGCTGAAATCAAAAATACCAGTATAAATGGAACAACATTTTTTGTGGAAATTGAAGATGAAAATTATAAGTTTAAGATTAACACCCCAGGTAAATTTAGTGTTTATAATACCTTAGCTTGTATTATCGCAGCAAAACTTTCAGGTATAAAAATAAATGACATACAAAAAACACTAAATAAATTTAGAGGTGTAATAGGTAGATTTGAAATCATTCCTACTAAATTAGAATGTACAATTATTTTGGATTTTGCTCATACTCCCGACGGATTAGAGAAAATTATGGAAACAATAGATGAAGTTTCAAAAGGAAGAAAAATCGTGATGTTTGGTGCTGGAGGAGAAAGAGATATTTCACGAAGAGCATTAATGGGAGAAGTAGCTGGAAGATATTGTGATTTCTGTTATTTAACTGCAGATAACCCTAGATACGAAGATCCTAAATCTATTTGCGAAGAAATTGCTAAAGGAGTAGAAGAACATCATAGTAATTATAAAATTATTGTAGATAGGGAAGAAGCAATTAATTATATAATAGACAATTATCAAAAAAAAGATATTATTTTGCTAGCTGGAAAATCTACTGAACCCTACCAAGCAATAGAAGATAGAAAAGTACCTTACTATGAAAGAGATATAACTATGAAGGCTATTAGGAAAAAAGAAAGCAGTATGAAAGGTTAGTATTATGATAGGAGATATTTTAACAACATTACTTATAAGTTTTTTATTAGGATTAATTTTTATACCTATAAATATTTTGGTTTTTAAAAAGCTAAATTATAGACAGTATATTAGAGAAGAAGGACCTTCTTCTCATATAAATAAAAGTGGTACTCCAACTATGGGAGGAGTAGGAATAATTTTAGCAATTGTTATTTCAATATCTTTTCATGCAAACATTAATTTAAATTATCTTTTTTTCTCAATTAGTTTATTAGGGTTTGGCTTAATAGGATTTATAGATGATTTTATTAAAGTTATTTTAAAAAGAAATTTAGGCTTCAAAGCTTATCAAAAAATTATTGGACAGGTTATTTTTTCTATAGCAATTGTTATGTACTATACATTGATTACTACTGACTACTCTCAGCTAATAATACCTTTCTCAGACAAGATTATTGATATTGGAATACTATATGTACCTTTTGCTGTAATTGTAGTATTAGGTCTTGTTAACAGCGTTAATCTCACAGATGGATTAGATGGACTTGCTTCCAGTATTACTATCATTGTAGCTTTAACGCTAGCATATATTCTATATGATAAATTTCCAAGTTCTGATTATAACAGTATAATATATTCTGTTGGTATATCAGGGGCGGCTTCAGGTTTTTTAGTATATAACAAACATCCAGCAAAAATATTTATGGGAGATGTAGGATCTCTAGCATTGGGAGGAGCATTATCATACATTTTTTTAGTTAACAAACTTATTTTGTTTATACCTATATTAGGAGGTATTTACTTTCTAGAATCTTTATCAGTTATAATACAAGTAGTATCTTATAAAACAAGAAGAAAGAGAGTTTTTTTGATGAGCCCTATTCACCATCATTTTGAAGAGTTAGGATGGAGGGAGACAAAGGTAGTAAAATTATTTATAACGACATCAGTTATATTGAGTATAATAACTATAATAGGAGTATAGGAGATTAAATGAAAAAACAAAATATTTTAGTTTATGGAACAGGAATATCCGGAGTAGCAGCAGTAAGAGGATTAAATAAATTGAGAAAAAATATATATCTTTATGATGATAATAAATCAATAGATGAAATAAATAAGATTGATGAAATAAAGGATATTAAATTTTCTTTTTTAAATAAAGTTGAAGATGTGAATTTTGATAATATTGACATAGTTGTAAAAAGTCCAAGTGTATCATTAAATTCACAGCTAATAAAAAAAGCTTTCAAAAAAAATATACCGGTATTAAGTGATTTAGAAATGGCTTTTAGACTAACAGACAAAGATTTAGTTGTAATAACAGGAACAAATGGTAAAACAACTACAACGGCACTAACTCACAAGATTATAATAGACAATGGAATAGATACAGGATTAACAGGGAATATAGGTTCAGGGATTTTAGAAGATATTTTAGAAGAAAAAGATATGTTTGTTGTTGAAGGAAGTAGTTACCAGTTAGCATCGACTTATTATTTAAAGCCAAAAGTCTCAGTGATCACCAATATATCACCGGATCATTTAAACTGGCACGGAAGTTTTGATAATTATATTCATGCAAAATTAAATATCTGTAAAAATCAAGATAGTAAAGATTATACTGTGCTGAACTTTGAAGACAAAGTAATAAGAGACAATATAAGCAAATTTAAGTCTAATATTATTTTCTTTAGCTCAAAAAATCAATTAGATGAAGGAATATTTATAAAAGATGAAAAAATAGTGTATAAAGGGAATGAAGGCACTATAG
>JBEPWV010000134.1:0-4181 GCA_041642175.1 Clostridia bacterium | reverse complement strand
ATCTCCAGTAAATTGAGATAGTAAAGGAACTATGTAGAACTGATTTGATACCATAGAAATTTCATTAAATTTCACCGGTACTTTAAAATAGTCAAAAGAATCTTCTGTTATAAATATTCCTAATCCGTCTTTTTGATACTGCCAGAATGTAGTATCATCAATTAAGTTATAAGCCGGTTTAAGCATACTTTCTATTAGACTATCCTGAACCTTGTTATCTTTTAGATTTTTCTCAGTTTCTTTCAAAAGATTTTTCAGACGGATTTTTCCATGCATTGCTTCTTTTCCACTTTTTTCAGTGGGCAAAAAAATTGAAACACAAACACCTTTGCTTTTTTCTATTAAACTTCTGACGTCATCTTTCGTAATTAAATCCATTATTTAACCTCCTTAAAAAGATTTACATTCATTTAATTATTACCCAGATAATAAAAGAATAAACGTAATATAATTATTAATTAATTCCCACTGTAATCTCAAGTCTTGATGTGATATTATATTTATAATACTATATTACATTTAAAGAAAGGCATGGAGATAAGATGATATTATCCAGACTCATTTACTTATTAGATATAAAATTACTTGTAGATTTAGGATTTAAAAAAGGAAATAGATTTTTTAGAAGATTAGCGGCTGAAGAGGTAGAGAAAAACATTCGTAAGATGGAAAATGATTTAATTGGAATGCAAATTTTTCTGGTAACTAAGCTAGTTTTATATATTATTGTTTTATTAAGTGTATTAATAATCAATAAATTTTTACTGGATTCAACTATACCTATGTTTTTGATAAGCAGTATTTATTTGCTTCTATTTACTCTGTTTATCTATAGAATGATAAAATGGATTATACTTTATAGAAACAACCGAGAGTTAATTAAACAGTACTTACCTAAATATTTAAATGCCAAGAAAAAGAAAAGCAATAAAGAAGCACTGGCTGTTTTGTTAAATAACTATATTGATAAAAAAATTATAGATAAAACTGAAGAAAAAAAAGGAATAAAAAAGTTCGCATTTAATGTTTTCAATAAATTTAAAAAGAAAAGCAATAGGTTACAGGAAGAGCAGGAAAATTTATGCAGAGATGCTGTAGATGAAATAAGTAAGAAAATAAATGAGATATTAAAAAAGAGAGCAATACTATACTCTCTTACATTCATTCTGTACATTTTAATAATTTTTTTATCAAATGAATTTGTACTAAAATATTACTATGATGGTAATGGAATATCTGCATTGATTTATCCATTTCGATATATTTTGAACTCATATTTATTTAATTAAATAAGAATTTTCGCCCATAGTACAGTAATAGGAACTAAAAGTATTATCCTTATAAACATAATACTGATTAGTTCCTTTGTATTTGTAAGGTTTCTAAAAGATGTGATAATAAGTAGTGGGGCGATAAACATTAAAATGTTTATCGAAACAGTCCCCATAATCAGCTTTGTTTCTAAAGATACTATATGTTTAAGAACTACAGCTGGCATAGCTAGGTCTATAAAGTTAAGAATAAAAGTAGGTGCAGCCTGAATATATTCCTCTATACCATAAAGTTTTAAATAAAGAGCAAAGGGATAGGATAGGGTATCTATAATTGAAGAATTATTTATAATATAGACAGATAGAGTTCCTAAAGTTATTAAAAAGGGTATAAAAGAAAGCACTATATTTAATACTGATTTAATATTTCTTGATGGTTTGTATTTAGCTTTTTTTGCTTTGTTTGAGGCTTTAACTAATGCTTTGGTTAAAAGATTACCTTTTTCGACTTTTTCTATCTTTTTAGGCACAAGATATGCTGTGCTTTTAGTAGATAGAGGCGGGATTCGTACTGTAATCAAAGCAACAGTAAAAAATACTAGAACTACCATAAGATAATATGTACCGAAATAACTATCGTCTCCAAATAATGACCAGAAAATTAGACAGGTTGGTATTGAAGGTACTGCTAAAGCGGTCATTGTTTTTAATGATTCCTGTTTGTTGTAAATCCCCTTTTCATACTGAGTTCCAGTTAGGAACATGCTCATAGCAGAACCAACAAAAAATGCAGTGATGATACTCATAACAGCATAAGCAGGAACTTTAAATAAAGGTTTAATTATTTTAGTAAGTAGCACTTCTAAAAATTCAGCTAACCCAAAATCACTGAGTAGAGGTAAAAACATATTTGCTCCAATAATAAAAATTATGATGCTTCCACACATTTCTATTAATTCACCGCTGGATTGGTTTAAGGTATCTAATGGCACTGCTTTTCTAAATAAATATAGTAATGAAAGTAAAAAAGCAAAAACTCTAATGATAAGTTGTGTATAACTTATGTTAAAATTTCTTTTCATAAATTCATAACTGCTTATTTTTTTCTCTCCAAAAAACTTAACTAATATGCTGAATAATGCAGCAAAAAAAGTGAAAACTAAAGTAAGATGTGCGAAGTATTCAGAAACTAAATCTTGGAAACCATTGATTATGAAAAGCAAGATTGTTTTATCAGAACCAGGGATTATTTTAGCTGTAAATATAATAAGACCGGATAAAGAAATCAATATAAATTTTAATAAGTACTTTTGGTTTATTTTTTTTGTATTTTCCATAGTTTTGTCCTTTTGATATAATATAGTAAAGTATATAATAGTAAAAAAATCTTTTCAAGATAAATAACATTTAATTTATTTGATTTTTAAGGAATAAATGTTAATATAAACAATGTATTTACATTAAAGAAATTTCAGCATAAAGGAGAAATAGTTAATGGAAGAAATAAAAAATGAGATTATAGAATTCATAAGAGATGAATTTAAAAAATATAAGTATTTTGGTGTAGTTATAGGAATAAGCGGAGGAATAGACTCAACTGTTACTGCTAAGCTTTTAGTTGAAGCCTTAGGAGAGAGAAGAGTTTTTGGTTTGCTTATGCCGGAGAGGGATTCATACAAAGATACCTTAAAAGATTCTAAAATGGTTTGTGAGTACTTAGGGATTAAATATAAGTTTATAGATTTATCTCCTGTTTTAAGAAAAATGGATGTTTATAAAATGAAGCCGCCGGCAAAAATTTTTCCAAGAAAATATCAAGAAAGATACGCTAAAAGTCAATGGGAAAACGTAGAAAGTCCCTATATTAAAGATTTGAAAAATTCCGGTGGAGATGAAAACAGAAAAAATTTAGCTTATTACAGAGTCAAACACAGATTAAGAATGACCTATCTTTACCTAGAAGGAGAAAAACGAGGTTATGCAGTTGTAGGGGCTACAAATAGAACAGAAATGAAAACTGGATTTTATGTAAAATGGGGAGATGAATCTAGTGATATGGAGCCTATTTTACACTTATATAAAACTCAGGTACAAAAGCTTGGAGAATATTTAAAAATACCTGAAAAGATCCTTAAGAAAAAACCTACCCCAGACATAGCTCCTGGAATAGATGACGAGTATGCATTAGGCATTAATTACAATAATTTAGATAGAATTTTAATTAAAATAGAAAATGAGGAATCATTAGAAGATGAAAATAAAAAAGATATAGATAAGGTAAAGGAAATTTTAGAGTTTGCTAAGCTTAGGAATGTAAAGAATGAAAGTCTTTTAGATAGGTAGGATGGAATGGATAAAGTAAAAGGGATTTTTTATGTAATAGGGGCAGCAATTATATTTGGATTTATACCATTTTTTGCAAAGAAAGCATTTTTAAATGGGTTTAATGAAATGACCTTTATACTAGGAAGATGTATTTTTGCAACATTATTTTTGTATGTATATATAAAAAAGAAAGGTATAATTTTTAAGGCAAGTAAAAGAGATCAAATAAATATATTTAAAATAAGTATAATAGGATATGGAATGATGCTTTATATTCTAGTATTATCTTATAGTTATATGCCTACAGGTATAGCAACTTCTATACATTTTATTTATCCTTTAGTTGTTATGATAGGTGGAGTAATTTTTTATGGTGAAAGAATAAGCTTTCTAAAGATTTTAACATTAGTTACAGCTTTCATAGGAATTTATTTTATAGTGGGCTTTAAAAGCCAAGGTAACTTAACTTTGTTAGGGTTTACTTTAGCTTTTATTTCTGGGGTTTTGTATGCTTACTATATATTAGTTGTAGGAAGTGGGAATCTAAAAAAAATAAATTCAATAGAGCTTGTGTTTTATGTATCA